>JADLFU010000001.1 GCA_020849655.1 Polyangiaceae bacterium
ACACGGGCCGGGTGATGTCGCGGTTCCCCGACGTCACGTGCTTCGTGGACTCGCGCGGCCTGCACTTCCGCTGGCGCGGCGGGAAGGGCCACCTGCGCTACCACCCGCAGCTCGTCGCACCGCGCGACCGCGAGCTCGTGCTTCTCGTGCCGCTCGTGCGCCAGGCCGAGCCGGTCGCGACCGTCACGGCCGTGGTGGCGACGCCTCCACCTCGCGCTCCGTCGCCGTACCCGATGTTGCTCGCCGACCTCCTCGTCGAGCTCGGCTTCGCCTGACGTGCTCCCGCTCCCGCGACGCGATCCCGCGTCCGCGGGGGCGGCCACCCCTCGCCGGCTGCGCTCGTGAAGCGCGTTGGCTCCTCGGAGATCTGCATGCTCACGACCAACAACATCCCCCGCTACAAGGATTCGACGATCCCCGGTCCGCTCCTGGTGCGCAGCGACATGCGCTCGACCTGGCAGGACCTCGACGCGCTCGACTTCGATCACGCCGCAGACCGGATCGTGCAGGCGCACGAGCGGGACGGCGAGGCGATCGATCTGCCCGTGCTCTCGCTCGGCACGTACGCCGTGGTGCCCACCAACGGTCACTTCGGTCTGGCGTCGCTCGTGAAGAAGGACCCGATGCCGCTGCGAGCGACGGCGTTCGGGAACCTGATGACGAGGCTTGGAGCCCCGACCGACTTCGTGCGCGACCGCCTGCCCGCGCCGCTCCAGGTCGCGGCGATCAACTGGTTGTTGCAGAAGGATGAGAAGTCCTCGTCGGCGACGCTGCGCCTTCGCGGCAACGAGGTTGCCGCGATCGTGAGCGACCGGTACGCCGCCTTCGACGCCGAGCCGCTCTTCCAGGTCGTCCGGGACGTGCTCGACCAGCAGCAGCTCCTCGACCAGGTGGAGGTGAAGAGCGTCGCGTCGGGCGTGGTCGACGTGATGCGCCTGGTGTTCCCGGCGCGCCAGGCGGCCGTGAAGGTCGGTGACGTCTCGGCCCTCGGTCTCGACATCTCCAGCTCGAGCTTCGGTAAGAGCGCGATCCACGTCCGTGCGCTGATCTGGCGCCTCCGCTGCACGAACGGGCTCCGGGTGGCCGAGCGCATGGGGACGGCTTCCTTCAGGCACGTCGGTGACGTCGACCGCATCAAGGCGTCACTCGCGGAGGCGATCCCGTCGGCGCTCGCGTACGCGGACGGTACGCTCGACCGCTGGAAGGCGGCCGTGCACGTCATGGTCCACGACGTCAAACGGATGATCGCGGACCTCCGCGATCTGACGGTCTCGGAGCGCGAGCTCGTCGTCCAGGAGGTGAAGCGCGAAGCGGGCGTGCCCGCGCTGCCCGAGCGCGCGGACCTCTACAGCTTGCTCAACGGCATCACGGCGGCGGCGCACCACGCCGCGCCGTCGCGCAGGCTCGAGCTCGAGTCCTTGGCCGGCGAACTCCTGCACGAGAGGACATCTTGAGCCACGTGCTCGCTCCCGAGGCCCAGTTGCTCTGGGCCGTGCTACGCGAGCACCGGCTCGTGAACGCACTGGTCGCCGCGCCGGGAGGCTGGCGCACGTTGTCCCGGGCCGAGCTCGCGGCGCTCGACTTCACCGACGCGGAGGTGAAGTCGGTCCTCGCGCTCCAGGAGCTCGTGAGCCGGGGCTACCCGGCGCTCGTGCCCAGGAAGCTCACGACGCCCAGGATGGTGGGCGAGGTGTACGGGCATCGCCTCGGCGGCGCCGTGCAGGAGACCATGATCGTCGTCGCGCTCGAGGCTCAGCACCAGGTCATCGACGAGATCACCGTCGCGACCGGTGGCGGCTCGGCGAGAGGTCAAGCTCGAGCAGCGTGCTGAACTTGCTCGTCGTGTCACGTTGGCACGCGACAAAGCAGCGAGTCACCACGTGTCGGGCGACGACTTGAAACGTCGCGAGGTACGGCACGACCGGCTCGATCAGGCGCGGCGCGTTGAGGTTCTCTGACGACTCGGTGACGATGATGAGCAGGGTGCTGTTCATGGTGCGTGCCTTCCTGCCTTGTTCATGCAGCGCCGCCTTCGGCGCGTTACCCGACGATCGTCCGGTCGACGGCGACCTCACACCCGCCCAGCCCCGTCAGTTACGGACATGCACGTTGACTGTGGAGGCGAACAAGATCTCTGAGCGCTGGGGGGGCACGCGCCCGCGAGCAGCGCTCACCGCTTGCGGTCTTTCAACGTCCCGCCCGGAACGAAAATCTCATCGTCTCGCGTGCTGGCAGCGCGATCTGCGGTTGGCGGTGCGGCATCACCACGCGTCGCCGTCCGCGTCGGTGCCGCCGCGGCACGGGAGACGCTAGGAGCCGCAGGCAACGCCGAGACGCTAGGCTGGAGCGGCGGCGCGACGGGAGACGACTCGGGGTGGGAGCTCGCTTCATCGGGACCGCGGGCCGAAGTCCCCGGAGCAAGTGTCGACTCCGGACGAGGTGCAACTTCCCGGGCGCGCGTCACCGTACGCGCCGCGAAAGCAGCGGCGATCAGCGCGGCGACGACCGCAGCGACGCCCAAGAAGCGGGTCGGACGCTTCGCCGCAATCACCGTGACGCTCGCAGGGGACGGCGTCGCGAGAGACGCTGACGGACGCGCGAGTGATTCGCGCAGAGCACGAAGTACCCCGCGCAGCTCCCGCGCTGTCGAAAATCGTGCCTCTGGGCGCTTCGCGAGCGCCCGCTGGATGACGTGTGAAAGTTCGCCAGGCACGTCGCTCCTCACGTCGCAGACGTCGGGAGGCGGAGACTGAAAAATCAAGTGCGTAAGGCCGGCCAGCGTATCGGCTTTGAACGGCGGCGACCCCGACAGCATTTGGTAGAGGATCGCTCCCATGGCGTACACGTCGACGCGTGCGTCGACCCGTTTCGAGTCGATCGCCTGCTCCGGAGCCAAGTAGTACGGCGTGCCCAGGACGTTGCCCGTGCCGGTGAGGTCGGCGCCGTGCTCGACCTTTGCGACCCCGAAGTCCAACACCTTCACGAACTCCACGCCGTCGCGCTTGGTCAAGAACACGTTGGAAGGCTTCAGGTCTCGATGCACGACGCCCCGATCGTGGGCTGCAGCAATTCCGGCGAGCACCTGGTCGGCGACTTCCAAGGTGCGATCGACCGTCATGGGACCAACGAGCGTCAACTCTTCGCCGAGGTCGCGACCCTCGAGCAACTCCATGACGATGTAGGGGTTGCCGTCCCAATCGCCCATGTCAGTGACGTCGATGATGTGGGCGTTGCCGACGCTCGCTGCTGCACGGGCCTCATTGACGAAGCGAGCCAGCGCCGCATCGCCCGCCTGGCGAGACAGCAACAACTTCATTGCATGTCGTCGCCGCGTCAGCACGTGCTCGACTTCATAGACGACACCCATCCCGCCCCTACCGAGTTCGCGAATCACCAGGTACCGATCGCCCACCCGTCTCGAAGGCTCGGGCAAGGTCTGGTCGAGGGGGCTTACGGGCTGAGACATCCGATGGGCCTCACCTGAAGTGTGCCCCTTCCGTCGCTCTCGTAGGCCCACGCAGCGAGCGCATGTGCGCCAGACACCTTCGCGCCGCTGGGCGTCGAGGGCCTCGCCGCGAGGGCCATCGAGGAGAGAGGGATTCCGGTACGAAGCGTGGTTTGCTGGACGCGAGAGAGGTCGCGCGTCGATCGAACGAGCGACAAGTCGACGCTAGCCCCTGGCGAGCTTGCAGAGGCAATCAACACCAGCAGTTCATCGGGTAGTCCGAAGGCGCTCGAGGGCGGCGACCAACTCGCTGAGATGCTGCGAAAGGCAAACGTGTCGCCAGCATCCTGAGGGGTGTCGACGAGCACCGTCGGGTCGCTGAAGGAGCCGTCGTGTGCCACTTTGAACGCCAACACGCTCGGTCGCTCGCCCCCGGCCGCGGCCACGAGTATCCAGGCAGGGTTGGGCACATCGACTGTCGACGGCGCAGCTCCACACTCGACGCTGGCGGCCAACGTCTTGATCTGCCCGGGGCATGGATCGGTACCAAACGTCGGGCCCGATGAGCTCGCCAAGCTCGTGGCTGGCACGGAGCAGCTTCGCTGCCCAAGGCACAGCCCCTCTACGACGGCGCGCGAGTCCGCGTCGTTGCACGCCGGGACGACCTCAAGGCCGGGGCATTGGTCCTTGGGCGTTCCGTAGCTCGCGAATGACACGTTGATGATCACTTCGTCTATTTTTTGGCAGCCCAATACCAGCGTCGTGCCCTCGACGGCCGATCCACACTGCTTGGGCGCGCTCGCGCCGGCGACCCCGCCGCTGCCCGTCCCCCCTGCTCCGCCTGCTCCGCCCCCACCTGTCTTGCCGGCCGCCCCGGCGCCGCCCGCAGACTTTCCGGCCGATCCACTGCTGCCCGCACCACCACCGCCTGCGCCACCGGTGCCGCTGGGCGAGCCGCACATGGTCCCGTGAAAGCCAGGGAGTCGGCGCCCCGACGGCTCGCCTGCCTTGATCGATGAGGCCGCGACGAGCGATATCGACGTGAACCTCGTCTTTCCGCGAGGCAGGACAGGCGCGGGCAGCGGGCGCCTCGCTTCCAGCGACAAGGTGCCGTCGGTCGCTTGCGTTAGCACGGTCAGCGTCAGCGAACTGCGCGACCCGTCGGGAACGGACCGACCGGAGACGACGAGGATTCGATCGGCCGCTCGTGTCGCGGCGACGAACGGCGGGGCGTCGCCCTTGCCGGGCTCGAACGCGACCCGCTGCGCGGGACCCATGTCACGCGACGGGCGGTACGACGCGGCCCAGACGACGCCGGATGCGTCGATCCATACCGC
>JADLFU010000002.1 GCA_020849655.1 Polyangiaceae bacterium
ACGAGCGCAGCTCGAGAAGCGGGGTCGACGAGCGAAGAACAGTGAAGGGACGTGGATCGAGTGGAGTCACCGAGGCCGGCCGCAACGTAGCGCCCGGCCTGGGCGAGTGCCTCACCTGCTTCGGCCCCCAACCACAGCGCCACGAGGGCCGCTGGCGGAGCTTGCTCCTCGTTCCGATCGAGCGGCCTGGAGCTCGACGCCGAGCGGGCGGCGGCGACGACGACGACGACGGAGCCCCGCGCACCGCGCTGCCCACGTGGGCAGGAATCGGCTGAGGCACCACGGCGAGAGACCCGCCGGACTCGCACTCGTCGTCCGACCTCCTGGGCACGTCGACATGAGGAAGCGAGCCCGGCACCAGGCCCAGACTGTCAACAGGAGACCCCTAACTTGGGACCCACGGCCAGGACAGCCAGACCGGCAGAGAGACCCATTACGCACGCAAGATTCGCGAAACGTTCGGCTCGCTCACGCGTATGTATGGTTGCCAGAGCAGCGCCTGACTGCCGGCAGAACAGGGCGACGAATGCAGAGGCTCGAGCTCGATCCCTCGACCACCGAAGGCTGGGCGTTCGACGAGGCCGTCCAGGCGGAGGTCGAGCGGCGCCTGGCGGACGCCCAGGCGCTCGACGCGGAGATCCGGGCGATCGTGCGGGCGCGGCGCCTGGACCGGGTCCGGCTGTGCGACCGGCTCGCGCGCATGCGGCGGGAGAAGCTGCACGAGCCGCTCAACGACGGGACGTTCAACGAGTACGCGGTCGCCGTCGGCGCGGCCACGTCGCACCGCGCGGCGCGGCAGCAGGCCGACCTCGCGGAGCAGCTCGAGGTGCTCCCGGATCTGAGGGGAGTGTTCGAGGCGGGCGACGCCGATTGGACGAAGGTCCGGGAGGCCGGCGAGGTGGCGACGCCCGCGACGGACGCCCAGTGGGCGCGCGACGTCGTGAACCTCAGCTACGACGAGGTGCGGGCCAAGAAGAAGGAGGCCCAAGACGAGGCGCAGACGCCAGGCGTCGACGCGCCGGATCAGCCACGAGCTGCCGCTCGAGGTGCTCGTCCGGTTCCGCCAGTACGGGAGCTCGACGGGCGAGCGCCTCGGGCAGCGGCTCACGAACGCAGAGATCTTCGAGCAAATGCTCGAGACCGCCGCCCGGTCGGAGCCGTGCCCACGTGGGCAGACGCAGGAGCCCGAGCAAGTGCCGTCCGACGCGGGCGCGACCGAGGCCGTCGACGCAGCGGGCGACGCAGCGAGCGACGCCGACGACGGCCACGAGGACCGTTCGGTCGTCGTCGGTGGCCAGACCCTGCGGATCCCGCCGCCGTCGGCGACCCTCGTGGGCTACGTCTGCGAGCTGTGCGAGGAGACCTCGGTGAAGGACCCGCACGGGTTCGTGCTCCTCAGCCCGGCGCGAGCCGCTCTCCTCGCGTGCGACGCCGTCGTCCAGGAGGCCGACGGCAGCCGGACGCGGAAGATCCCGCCGAAGATCCGGGCTCAGGTCTACGCGCGCGATCGCGGGACCTGCCGGGTGCCAGGCTGCGGAGCCCAGGGCTTCCTCCACGAGCACCACGAGGGCCCGGGAGGGTGGCGCGAGACGGGCCACGACCCGGATAAGGTTTGCCTCACCTGCTTTGGCCACCACACGCAGCGCCACAGGGGCTTCCTGCGGATCGATCCCCTCGGCGGCGGAGAGTTCCGCTTCGTCCGCTCGGACGGCCAGGAGCTCGTCGCCGGGCCAGGCGCGAACGGAACGACGACGACGACGACGGCGCCCTCCGCCCCGCGCTGCCCACGTGGGCAGGCGTCCGCTGCGACCGAGCCCGAGTCGGAGCAGCTCGACGAGGTCGTGGATCACGCGCTCGCGCGGACGACGACCACGGCGCCCCGCGCTCCGCGCCGCCCACGTGGGCAGGAGTCGGCTGCGCCCGAGTCCGGGTCAGAGCAGCTCGACGAGGTCGTGAATCGCGCGCTCGCGCGGCTGGAGCTGAGCCCGCGCGAGCGCGCTCATGCGTTGAAGTCAGCTCGTGAGGCGCTCGCGGCGCGCGACGAGCCCGTCACGGTCGAGGCGCTCGTGCACGCGGCCCTCGTCGCGCTCCCGACACCAGGGGCGCGCGCCTCGTAGGCGAGCGCCGTTGAAGTCGATCGGGAGGAACCCGATCGCGGCCCGTCGTCGTTCTTTGCCGGCAGAAGTGACGTTCCGATCGACGGCGTCGAGCGGCGACCCTCGTCGACCGCTCGGGAAGCCCGATCGCGCCCCGTCGTCGTTCTTCACAGACCGGCATGACGTACCTGACGGAGGAAGTCCCCTGCGCCTCCGTCTGGACACGACGCGCAGCAGGCTGCCCCTACAGAAATGGCGGCGCAGCCTGCTGCAGCCTGCTGCAGCCTGCTGCAGCAGGCTGCGCCACGGTGCCGACCCGATCGCTCACGATCCGGTCGACGCGGTGAGCCTCAAGACAGCAACCAGCGCCCCGCCCGCACGAGCGCGCGCGCGACCGGCCCGAGCGGCCGGTCGGCCTGACCGCACGACACCGGCACGCAGCCGAGCGTCGGGCAGCGGCGCAGCGCGGCGAGGCACTCGGGGTGGAGCAGCGTCCCGCAGCGGCGGCAGCGGGCGACGTCGCCCGCCGCGTCGCCGTGGCAGTAGGCGCAGCGGACGGCGCCCGCGCGCGGGTTCACGAGGCTCGCGCGCGGGCGTCCCACGCCGCGCGCGCGGCGCGCGCCGCGCG
>JADLFU010000003.1 GCA_020849655.1 Polyangiaceae bacterium
ACCGCGTGATCGTGTTCCGCGACGAGCACAGGCGCGCGACGACCGCGGTGATCGCCGAGGTGCAGGGCAGGCGCGACGACGACAAGGCTTACACCTGGCCCGCGTACGCCGCGACGCTGCGGGCGCGGCTGCGATGCCCGGTGCACCTGCTCGTGGTCGCTTTGACGCCAGCGGTGGAGCGGTGGGCGAGCCGCGCGATCGAGCTCGGTGAGGGCAACGTGTTCCGGCCCGTCGTGCTCGGGCCCTCGCGCATCCCGCGGCTCGACGACCGGGGGGCCGAGGAGGCGTGGGCGCTCGCGGTGCTCTCGGCGCTCGTCCACGCGCGCGCGCCCGACGCGCTCGACCTCGCCACGAGCGCACTGCTCGCCGCCCACGCCCACGCCGACGAGGAGCGCGCGCTTTGCTTCAACCTCATCTGGTCCAAAATGAACGCCCTCGTGAGGGCCGCCCTGAAGGAGAAGCTCATGAACAAGCGCTACGACGTCGAGAGCGATCTCTCCAGGTACTGGAAGAAGGTCGGACGGGAGGAGGGGCGCGAGGAAGGCCGTGAAGAAGGCCGCGAGGAAGGACTCGAGCGAGGCCGCGAGGTCGGGCTCGCGCGCTCGGTGCTGCTGATCCTCGAGGCGCGCGGGCTCGCGGTCTCGGCCACGACGCGGCGCCGCGTGCTCGCGGTGCGCGAGGCTGCGGCGCTCGACGAGCTGGTGCGTCGCGCTGCGGTCGTCGCCCGCGCGTCTGCGCTGTTCCCGGCGACGCGCTCGCGCTGATACGGGGCGTGAGAGTGGAGCGACGCTCGCGCCCCTTGAATTGAACCAGGGGATCCCTGCACCCTGGCCTGCCAGCCGCGTGCTTCATCCGTCCACGCAGGGCGCTCTCCACGACGCTGTCGCGAAGACGACACGCCGTGCGCCTGCTCGTGGTCGCGCTGACTCCCAGGGTCGAGCGGCGGGATCGCACGGCGCCCGAGGCGCGGGCGATGGGGCGACTTCCCTCACGCTCATGGGGCGTGCCTAGCGCACGCGCACGACGGAGCCCCGGTCGAATTCGGTCGGGAGCGCGGCCGACCACCCCGCGGGCAGGCGCGGGCCGGTGAAGTGGAACAGGCGCTCCGCGTCGAGCGGCGAGAGGGTCACGCAGCCGTGGCTACGCACGCGCCCGAACGACCGGTGCCAGAACGCCGCGTGCAAGGCGACGCCCTTCGAGAAGTACTGCACGTGGGGCACGTCCTCGATCGCGTAGACGTTCGACGCGTACTCGTCCTCGAGGTTGTCCATCGTCGAGGTCTTCAGCTTCACCCAGATGCGAAACGCGCCCTTCGGTGTGCCGAGCGCGGTGCCGGGCTTGCCCTTGCCGGTGCTCACCACCGTGGCGAACACGGGCCTGTCGCCCTCGTACGCGACGAGCGTCTGGCTCGCGAGCTCGACGTCGATCCATCGCTCGCCCGCGCCCACCTCGAGCGGGACCTCCGCGCGCGTCGGGCGGCGGACGTCGCGCGCGCGCATCCACAGCGCGTCGGTGATCTGGAGGAAGGCGTCCTGGCCCTTGCCGCTCTCTCCCCTGACGCTGACGACCTGCAACCTCGCGCGCGTCTCTCGCGTGCGCGCCGCGAGCGACGGCCGGGAAAAGGTCGGCGCGCCGTCGTCGAGCACCCACGCGATGGTGAGGCCGCGGTCGCCCAGCTCCTCGCCGCGGAACAGGTGCGGCCGCACCGGCACGAGGTCGCGCATCGGCACCCACTGGCCGTGGTGCGTGAGGCCGTAGCGCTGCCCGCCGCGCTCGCGCACGTCGACGAGCGCGACGCCGAAGCCGGGCTGCAGATCCATCTCTGGCTCCGCGTCGTCGGCGAACTCGAGCCGCCTGTACGCGGCGCTGCCGTCGCGCCCGACGAAGTAGTACCGGTACGGCAGCCCGTCGGGCCGCGCGGGCGTGACGTCGGACGCCGAGAGCGGCGGTGACTCCGAGAGCTGCACCTTCGCGCGGCACACCCACGCGAGCGGCCCCACCATCAGCCACGTCGTCTCGCAGCCCGAGCCCGCGCGCGACGCGAAGACCGGCAGCCGCGCGCCCGCGAACACGCTCCCGCGGCGCGGGCTGTCAGCCCTGGGGAACCGAAAGAGCGGCTCGTCCTCGCGCACGAACGCCGCGCTCGCCACGAGCTCGCCGAGCGGCACGGCGCCGGGCTCGCTCCACGGCGGCCCGCTCGCCGACGCCGCGCGCGAGGCGAGCGCGACGGCGAGGGTGACGCGGGCGGCGGCGCGGCAGCTCACTGGTACGTGAAGCGGACCTCGTGGTCGCAGATGCGGTACGAGTCTCCCTCGACGATCACCTTGCGGGCGATACGCTGGCCCATGTACTCGACGCCGTTCGTCGAGCCCATGTCGACCATGTAGTACTGACCGTTGAGGAACTCGACCATCGCGTGCTGGCGCGAGACGTTGGGATCTTTGATCGTGAGATCGCTCGTCTGCTTGCCGCGCCCGATGATGAAGCGATCCTTCGTGACCGGCGTGCGCTCGCCCTGGTAGAGCGCGACGAGCGCGCGCGCCGCGCTCGGCTGCGCGGGCGGCCCCGGCGCGCGCATGCCACCGGGGAGCGGCGGCGGCGCGGACGCGCGCGCGGCGGGCGCGCCGTACCCCGGCATCGGCGGAGGCGCGGCAGGCATCGGCGGAGGCGCGGCAGGCATCGGCGGCGCTGCCATCGGCATCGGCGGCGCGGCCATCGGCATCGGCGGGGGCGCAGGGCGCGCGCCGGGCGGCGGCAGCGGCATGCGGCCAGGAGGGGCGAGCGGCGCCGCGCCGGGCGGTGGCGGCAGCGGCGGGCGCGCTCCTGCTGGCTGGGGCGGGAAGCTCGGCCGCGGCTTCGCCGGCGGGGGAGGAGGCGGCGCCGCCGACGGGCGCTGCGCAGCGGGCATCGACGGAGGCACGGCCGGCGAGCCAGAGGACGGCGGCCCTCCGCCGGGCAGCGGGGTGCGGGTCGCGCCGCCGTAGCTGCGCTGGCGCGCGTACTGCTTCATCGCCTCGTTGACCAGATAGTCGATGGAGCACTCGAGCTCCTTCGCCATCTGCTCGAACGTCTCCCAGAGCACGTCACGACACTGGAAGGAACGAGCGCTCTTCTTGTTCGGGTCTCCGGTCATTGTCTCACTTTCGAGCCTGCATCGCGGGGATCACGCAGTACTTCACGAACTCGCCGACGTTCGCCATGTCCTTCATCTCCTTCGGCGCGGGGCACTGCCACTTGCCGTCGCCGTCCTCGACCTTCGGCAGCGCGCGCGCGTCGGCTTCCATGGCCTGCATCGCGGGGACGTCCGCCGCCCGGCCGTGCGAGTAGAAGTAGCCGAACGCGACGAGGGCCTTCGACAGCTGCGGGTCCTTCGCCTGCGCGAGCCAGTCCTCCTTCTTCGGCGGAGGCGTCATCTTGCCGATGATGTCGCCGTACGTGACCGGCTCGCTCATCGCGAACCCCGCCGCGGGCCCGGGCGGCAGCTTCGTGTAGAACTCCGGCAGGTTCGCGGCCTGCGAGAGCTTCAGCACGGTGGACGCCGCGACCCACCGCACCTTCCACTTCTTCTGATCCTTCGCGGTGACGATCTCGTAGAGCTTCGGCGCGACCGAGTCCCGCGGGAACTCCGCCGCGCGCGAGAACGCCTGCTGGCGGACGGCGTCGGGCGTCTCGTCGGCCTTCGCGATCTCGATCACCCGCGCGGCGTCGTTGGGGTTGCTGCGGTCGAGGCGCCCGTCGAGCGCGGCGAGCGCGGCCTCACGGCGCTTCGGGGGCTTCGCCTTGTCGCCGCCGACGCCGAGCAGGTACTCGACCGCGGGGCGGCCGCCGACCTTCTTCAGCGCCGCGAAGACCTTCGTGACCTGCTCCTCCTGGTAGTCCTTCGTCTGGAGGTCGAGCTTGTCGTCGGCGACCTTGTAGCCCGCCGTCTCGTTGGCCTCCTTCACGCGCTGCTTGTTCTTCGTGAACCACTCCTGCCCCTCGGTGTACTGCCCGAGCGCGACCAGGGCCTGCGCCATCTTGTCCTTCGTCGGAGGGTCGCCGATCTCGGCGACGAGCGCGGTCATGCGGTCGAACGCGGAGTCGGGCTTCACGAGCGGCGGCAGCGCGCGGCCCGCGTCGGCGCCGATGAACCGGAAGATCTGCTCGATGTTGTAGAGCTGCGACGAGATCGCGATGCGCCGGTCGAAGTCGGCCGTCGCCCAGCGGATGAGCGCGTCCGTCAGCGTCTTCTTCACGGCCTCGTCGGTGACGAGCGCGGCCTTGTCGTAGCTGACGAGCGCGTAGGCGGCGTCCTTGAACGGGATGCTCGGATCGCCGCCCTTCTGCTCGGCGACGCCCTGCTGCGCGACGGGAGGTTTGTCGATCTCCTTCACGAGCAGCGGCGCGAGGTTGGCGACGAGCTTCGCGCGGTCGGCCGCCGGCAGCGACGCGACCGCCTCCTGCAGCTTGCCGATGCCGATGCGCCTCCCCGCGCGCGGCTTCATGCGGACGAGCGCCATCGCGGCGTCGGTGCGCAGCGGCCACTCGTACTTGTCGTGCGTGATGACGGCGACGAGCTTGGTCGGGCCGAGCTCCGTCGTCTCCCAGCGCTTGACGTCGGTGTCGTTGACCCGGCAGCCGGTCGTCGAGAGGCTGGCCGAAAGGGCGGCCAGACACAGCAGAATCGTGGTCGTTCGAGGCGTGCGAGCCATTCCTGGTCCTTCCCGCGGGCGCGGAGGATAACGAGGGCCGCGCGAATCCACAATCGCGGCGTGCGGGTGGACGGGGATGTCCACGGACGCGGCGGCCGCGTCCACCCCTCATGAGGCAAAAACCAGCAGAAATCCAGCATCGATCGGCTGGCACGCCGCGAGCAATACGCCCTCCCCGAGCGGCGCGGCAGGTCGCCTGCGCCCGACACGAGGAGAATGACCATGGAAAACGGCACGAAGATGAAGGTCCTCTGGATGATCCAGGAGCGCGGCGGGGAGAAGAAGGCGATCTGGACGCGCGTCGGCGTCGGGTTCGTGAACCGCGACGGCTCCATCAACGTGCAGCTCGAGGCGCTGCCGCTGAACGGCGGCAAGCTCCAGCTGCGCGACTACGTCCCGCGCGACGCGGAGGCGGGCGACGACCCGTTCGCCGCGGTGCCGAAGGCCGCCTCGCAGCGCGCGGGCGGGCACGAGGCGCGGTCGTGACGACCCCCGCCTCCGCGCCGGCCGACGAGGTCGCGTCGCCGGCGGCGCGGCGGCGGCCGACCCTCGCGCGCGGGGCGCTGCGGTGGCTCGGGGGCGCCGCGCTGGTCGCGGGGCTCGCGGGGCTCGGGGCGTGGTCGGCGCCGTCGCACAGCGCGAGCGCCGGCCCTCCGCCGCGGCCCGAGCCCGTCGCGGTGACCGTCGGCGCGTCGGCCACCCCTGCCCCGCCGTCGTCGTCGTCGTCGTCGTCGTCCTCGACGCCCGAGCGCCCGGCCTCGCCCGTCGCCGGGGTGCTGCCCGACGGACGCGTCGTGCTGAACGCCGCGTCCGAGGAGGAGCTGACGAAGCTACCGAGCGTGGGCCCATCGCGCGCGAAGGCCATCGTCGCGTTGCGAACCCGGCTCGGGAGGTTCCGGCAGCTGAGCGAGCTCTTGCGGGTCAAGGGCATCGGTCGCAAGACGCTCGCGAAGATCTCCGCGAAGGCGGTGCTCGACGCGCCGCCGGGGTGAGCGGTTGCCACGGGGCGCCCGCCTGCGCGCACACGCGCGGGCGGGCGCCTCGCTCACTTCGCCGTCGCGACGAGCGAGACCTGCACCTTATCTTCGATCTTCTTGCCGATCTTCTCGAGCGCGCCGGCGAGCAGCGAGCCGACGCCGTCGCGCGGCGCGATGGCGTGCTCCTTCAGCGACAGCGCCCACGGCTCCGACGTCGACAACGAGACCTCCGTCGGCGCGTCGGGCGGGCCCTTCACGACCACCTTCACGGTGAAGGTCTTGTCGGCCGCGACGCCGTGCACCGACAGCGAGCCGCTCAGCTTCGCGTCGAACGCGCGCGCGCCCGCCTCCTCCTTCACGTCGGCGAGCTTCGGCGTCGCGACCGAGACGCTCTTCAGCGTGAACGTCGCCCACTCGTGCTTCGCGCGGGCGTCCGCGCTCGCGGCCTTGCCGACCTCGAGCCAGTTGCGCGCGTGATCCGTCTGCGAGGCGTTCTTGTCGGCGTCGGCGAACGTCGAGGTCGACAGCGACGAGAGCCGCAGCGACACCGAGCCCTTCGACCGCGAGAGATCGGCCGTGTCGAGGTCGATGAAGCCCTTGCCGTCGGGGACCTCGCCCTTGATCTTCTCGAGCGGCGCGTCGATGAGGAACGTGGCCTTCGCCTGGGCGATCGTGAGGCGCTTGTGGCCGGCGCTCGGCGGCGCGGGCTCGGCCGGCGCGGGGACAGCCGACTTCGTGACCGCGGCGCTGGTCGCGGCGGGCGGGGCCGACGCGGGCTCCTTCTTGTCGCACCCGGCGACGGCGAGGAGGAGCACCAGAGAGGCAACGGCGGGAGCGATCTTCATCGCGCCCACCCTGGCACTCGGTCGCGGCCGAGTCGAGCTACCCGTGCGCGGTCGACGGGGCGCCGCGGGCGCGGCGGACGGCGGCGGCCCACCTCGCCTGCTCGCCCGCGCGCCGCTCGGGGGAGAGCGCCGGCGTGAACGTGCGATCGACCCTGGAGATCGCGGCGGCCTCTCGCGGCCCGGCGAAGACGCCCGCGCCGATCCCCGCGAGCATCGCGGCGCCGCGCGCCGTGGACTCGAGCTCGAGCGGCCGCTCGACCTGTACGTCGGAGAGATCGCTCTGCAGCTGCATCAACAGATCGTTGGCCGCCGCGCCGCCGTCGACGCGCAGCTTGCCGACCGGCGCGCCGAGATCCTCCGCCATCGCGCGGACCAGATCGGCGACCGAGAACGCGACGCCCTCGAGCGTCGCGCGCGCGAGGTGCCCGCGCGTCGTTCCGCGCGTGAGCCCGCAGACGAGCCCGCGCGCGTCGGCGTCCCAGTGGGGCGCGCCGAGGCCCGTGAGCGCGGGCACGAAGGTCACGCCGTCGGAGGACTCGACCGTGCGCGCGAGCGCCTCGACGTCCGACGCGCGCTCGATCAACCCGAGGCCGTCGCGCAGCCACTGCACCGCCGCGCCCGCGATGAACGACGCGCCCTCGAGCGCGTAGGTCGGCGCTGCGCCGAGCTGCCACGCGACCGTGGTCAAGAGGCCGTGGCGGCTCGGCGTCGGGCGGGCGCCGGTGTTCACGAGCACGAAGGCGCCGGTGCCGTACGTGCACTTCACGTCGCCCTCGGCGAAGCACGCCTGCCCGAACAGCGCGGCCTGCTGATCACCTGCGATGCCTGTGATGGGCGTGCCATCGGGCACCGCGCCGAACCCGCGCGTGACCGCGATCCGCCCCGCGGACGGCACGATCTCGGGCAGCGCCGCGCGCGGCACGTCGAGCAGCGACAGCAGCTCGTCGTCCCAATCGCGGGTCTCGAGGTTCATCAGCAGCGTGCGCGACGCGTTGGTCACGTCGGTCGCGAGCGCCTGGCCGCCCGACAGCCGGTGCACCAGGAACGCGTCGACCGTGCCGAGCGCGAGCGAGCCCCCGGCCGCGCGGGCGCGCAGCCCGTCGACGTTCGACAGGAGCCACGCCATCTTCGTGCCGGAGAAATACGGATCGAGCACGAGCCCGGTGAGCGCGCGCACGCGCGGCTCGTGCCCCGCCTCCCGCAGCGCGCGGCACGCGGGCTCGGTGCGGCGGTCTTGCCACACGATCGCGCGGTGCGCGGGCGCGCCCGTCGCCTTGTCCCACGCGCACGTCGTCTCGCGCTGGTTGGTGATGCCGATGGCCGCGACGTCGCGCCCCCTCAGCCCCGCCGCGCGGAGCGCGTCGTCGACCGAGCCGACCACGCTCTTCCAGATGTCGTCGAGATCGTGCTCGACCCAGCCCGGCGACGGAAAGTGCTGCGAGAACTCGCGGTTCGCGCGGCCGAGCGTGCGCCCGTCCTCGGAGAGGAGGAGCGCGGTCGACCCCGTGGTGCCCTGATCGATGGCGAGGAGTGCCACGCGCCGGAACGTCGCGCGACCTCGCGCGGGTTGTCAACGGCTCGCGAGGTGCTCGCGCAGCCGCGACAGGAGCACCTCGGTCGCGACCTTCATCCTGTCGGACGTCTCCGGCACGATCAGATCGGCGTGGCGCTTCGACGGCTCGACGAACTGCGCGTGCATCGGGCGCACCGTCTCGCGGTACTGCGCCGTCACCGAGGCCACCGTCCGGCCTCGCTCGCGCGTGTCGCGCTCGACGCGCCGGAGCACGCGCTCGTCCGCGTCGGTGTCGACGAACACCCTGATGTCGAGGGCGCGCCGCAGCGCCGGCTCGTGCAGGATGAGGATGCCCTCGACGACGATCACGGGGCGCGGCTCGACGCGCCTGTGCGCGGGCACGCGGCGGTGCGCGGCGAAGTCGTACGCAGGCTGCTCGATCGCGCGGCCCGCCCGCAGCGCCGCGAGGTGCTCGACGAGCAGCGACGTCTCGAGCGTCTCCGGGTGGTCGAAGTTGACGCGGTCGCGCTCCTCCGGCGGGAGGTGCGACTGGTCGCGGTAGTAGCTGTCATGAGACAGCAGCGCGACCGAGCCCGGCGGCAGCGCGCCCGTGACGCGCTCGGCCAGCGTCGTCTTGCCCGAGCCGGTGCCGCCCGCGATCCCGACGAACAGCATCAGCCGGCGTCGTCCGCGTACATCGCCTCGATCTCCGCGGCGAAGTTCTGGTTCACGATCTTGCGCTTCACCTTCAGCGTCGGCGTGAGCTCGCCCGCGTCGATCGAGAATGGGCGCTTCGTGATGGTGAATTTCTTCACGGTCTCGACGCGCGCGAGCGTCGCGTTGATCCCGTCGAGGGCGCGCTGCACGTCGGCGCGCACGCCCGCGTCGGCGTGGAGGCTCGCGGGATCGAGCCCATGCTCCTTCGCGTACGCGGCGGCGGCCTCCGGATCGAGCGACACGAGGGCCGTCAGGTACTTGCGTCGATCGCCGATGACGACCGCCTCGCCGACCAGCGCGTGCCCCTTCAGCGCGCCCTCGATGTTCTTCGGCGCTATGTTCTTGCCGCCCGCGGTGATGAGGATGTCCTTCTTGCGGCCGGTGATGAAGAGGAACCCGTCGCGATCGAACTCGCCGAGATCGCCGGAGCAGAGGAACCCGTCGCGGAGCGCCTCCCTCGTGGCCTCCTCGTCCTTGAAGTACCCGAGGAACACGTTGGGCCCCTTGACGAGGATCTCGCCGTCCTCCGCGATCTTCACCTCCACGCCCGGGATCGCGGGCCCCACGCTGCCGAACCTCGCGCGGCCCGGGCGGTTGAAGCTCGTCGGGCCGGTGTCCTCGGACTGCCCGTAGACCTCGAGCACGATGAGATCGAGCGACGCGAGGAACTCGATCACGTCCTTCGTGATCGGCGCCGCCCCGCTGACGAGCACGCGCGCGCGGTCGAGGCCGAGCGCCTCGCGGAGCTTCGAGAACACGAGCCGGCTCGCCACTTCGTACTGGAGCGCGAGCGCGAGCGGCAAGGGCTCGCCGCGGGTGCGGTACGAGGCGACCCGCGCGCCGATGCCGCGCGCGAACCTGGCGATCCTCGCCTTCGCGCCGGTCGCCTGCGCGAGCTTGCCGGAGATGGCCGCGTGGAACTTCTCCCAGATGCGCGGCACGCCGAAGAAGATCGTCGGGCGCACCTCCTTCAGGTTGTCGGCGACCTTCAGGATCGACTCGGCGTAGTACACGCTGGAGCCCATCGTGCACGGGCCGTGCAGCGTGAACATCTGCTCGGCGATGTGCGAGAGGGGCAGGTACGACAGGCAGATGTCGCGGGCGTTGCCGCCCGTCAGCTCCTGCGCGTTGCGCGCCGTCCACGCAAGGTTCTCGTGCGACAGCATCACGCCCTTCGGCGGGCCCGTCGTGCCCGAGGTGTAGATGAGGGTCGCGAGGCCCGTCGGCTCGAGCGCCTCGACGCGGCGCTCGATCTCCGCGTCGTCGGTCGCGTCGGCCTTCGCGAGGAACGCCTCCCACGACAGCGCCGTCGGATCGTCGACGTCGCCGGCGTCGCGCATCAGCACGATGTGGCGGAGGTGGGGCAGCTCGCCGCGGACCTTGTGGACCTTCTCCCACTGCTCGCGGTTCTCGACGAGGACGATCGGCGCCTCGGCGTGGTGCACGATGTACTGCACCTCCTCCTTCGAGCAGGTCGTGTAGATGCCCGCGGGCGCGCCGCCCGCCGCCATCGCCGCGAGGTCGACGATGGCCCACTCGGGCCGGTTGTTGCCGAGGATGCAGACGCGCGAGGTCGGCGCGAAGCCGAGCGACACGAGCGCCCGCGCGGCGCGCCGCACCTCCGCGGCGTACGCCTTCCACGTCGTGCCGCGCCACGCGCCGCCGCGCTTCTCGAAGTACGCGAACGCCTCGGGCCGGACGCGCGCCTGGTCGAACAGCCGCCTCGGGATCGTGTCGGTCATCTCTCTCTCGCTCCTCCCGCTGTGTATCGGAGCCGCGAGGTCGCGACAATGCGGGACGCCCAGGCGAGATTGGGCTTGGCACGGGCGACGGCCATCGGCGAGCATCCGCGGTCTCAATTTCCAACAGGAGGCCCCGATGACCCACGTCCGATACATCGCCCCGCTCGCCCTCGCCCTCGTCGCCGCCGGTTGCAGCAAGAGCTCCTCCGGAGAAGGCAACAGCCTCGCCCCGACGCCAGAGGCCAAGCCCGCGGCCCCGGCGCACCACGAGCCCGCGAGGCCCGCCGCGGCGCCCGCCCCGGCCCCCACCAGCGCGCCCGGCGCCAGCATGGAAGCCCCGGAGATCCCCACGACCAAGTCGAGCCCGCCCTCCGTCGCCGAGTGGACGGCCGCGGCCAGCGTCAACACCGTCGGCGCCAACAGCGCGCCGAAGGACTGCGTGATGAAGGTCGTGCGCGAGTGGCTGAAGGTGAACTGCTCCGGCAAGATCAAGGAGGTCACCAGCATGGAGGGCTTCGGCGCGAAGAACGTCGACTACTTCGACAGCGTCACGCCCGGCAAGAGCGCCGATCTGGTCGTCCGCGTGAAGAAGGGCGGCAGCATCAAGGCGCGCATCCTGCGGGAGGGCGGCGGCGCGTCGCTGTTCGTCAACTGGCCCGGCGCGAGCGCGAAGCCGAGCATCCTCGCGCTGCAGATCTACAACGGGTGATCCGCGCGCGTGGCGCTCACGGCCGCGTGAGCGCCACGTCGTCGATGTACCAGCCAGGGAGCTTGTGAGCCTGGGTCGTCGCGGCGCTGGTCGAGTTGTAGTTGACGCCCGTGCCGTACGCGAACCTCACCTGGGTCTTCGCGGTGAGCAGCGCCGGCGGGACGGTGATCTTCACCTCGACCCAGCCGGACGACACGCCGGTGACGCCGGTGAGCCCGTCGACGTGAAAATTATTGGGTTTCAGGCACTGGGCGCCGCCGATCGCGGGGTTGATGGAGACGACGCCGGGGCCGGGCGACACGTTCGTCCAGCTCTGGCCGCCGTCGCCCGAGATCTCGACGACGCCGCCGTCCGAGTAGCTCTGGCCTCCCTGTGTGTAGTCGAGGAAGGCATGCCAGTGCGCGAACGCGAGCGTGACGGCCTGCCCGGCGCAAGCCGACAAATCATACACCGCGCTCCGCAGGGCGGCGCGCCCGCAGGCCGCGTAGTTGCCGGAGAGGTTGGTGCCCCAGCACTTGGCGCCGCCGTGACAGCCGGGAGGCCCGGCGCTCGGGGCGCCCCACTCCCACTCGTCGAGCGGCCACGACGCGGAGACGCCGTCGAGGATGACGGACGTGAACCCCTGCTTGCTCGCCTCGAAATCGGCGGCGAGCCCGGCGATCGCGGCGTCGCACGCGGCCTGCGAGGAGGATCCACCCTGCCCCGCCGCGCCAGCCTGCGACTGCCCCGCCGCGCCAGCCTGCGACTGCCCCGCCGCGCCAGCCTGCGACTGCCCCGCCGCGCCGCTCTTTCCGCCCTGCCCCGCGCCAGCCTGCGACTGCCCCGCCGCGCCGGCCTTGCTCCCCGACGCGCCGGCCGCGCCCGACGTGGGCTGTCCGGCCGCGCCGGACGTGGCGCCGCCTGCTCCCGCTGACGTGGGCTGCCCTCCCGCGCCCGCCGCGGCGGCGCCGCCCGCCCCCGCGTCGCTCGTCTCCGGATCGTCCTCGCGGATGGACGGCCCGCCGGTCACGCACGCGCCGAGCAGCGCGGCGGCGCCCAGGCAGAAGAGTGTGGGCAAGGAGCGCAAGCGGGTGGTCATTAGCATGCGCCGCAGGCCCGGTCAGTTGGCGACGCCACCCTCGACGCCCTGGAGATGCTGGAGCTGCGCCGAGAGCATGCCGAGCAAGGTCGCCGTCCGCTGCGCGGCAGACGGTTGCTCGATCAGCGCCTGGCGCGCCTCGGCGTCGGGCACCATCCTCGCCGCGAGAAGATCGGCGAGCCGGTCCGGCGGCGCGGCAGCGGGCAGCGCGAGGTCGATCTCGGGCGCTCGCTTCTTCACGATCCTGGCGATCGCGCGCGCGACGGCGCTCAGCGCCGCTAGCTCGTGGTCGGGCACGGGCGGGCCAGGATCGACGGCGATACGGGCGCGGGCGACGCGATACGGAGGCGTGAACGGCAGCTCGACGAGCTCGACGCGCGCCTCGCCCCGCAGCAGCAGGTGGAAGCGGCCGTCGGGCAGCGCCTCGTGCTCGACGATCGTCCCGGCTCCCACGATCCGCGGGATGGGCGGGTGCCCCTGCGCGTCGACGGCGCCCGGGAGCACGCACGCGAGCGCGAGCGCGCGGTGGGTCGCGAGCGCGTCGCGGGTCATCTGTCGGTAGCGGGGCTCGAACACGTGCAGCGGCACGATCTGCCCAGGGAAGATCGTGACGCCCGGCAGCGGGAACAACGGCAACCGCGCGAGCGCGGCGGCGAGGCTCACGGGCCGAACACGTCGATCGACGCTCCGTTCATCGCGTCGGGCGCGTCGAGCGCCGCGTACGCGACGACCCCCGCCACGTCCTCGGGGCGCATCTCGGGCGCGAAGGGCGAGCCGCGCAGCATGTCGGTGTCGACGGAGCCAGGGTTGATCGCCATCGCCTGCAGGCCCGAGCCGCGCAGCTCCTCGGCGAGGCACTTCACGAGCCCGACGACGCCCCACTTCGACGCGTTGTACGCGGCGGCGCCGTCGGTGCCGAGCGTCGCCGAGATGCTCGCGATCGCGACGAAGCGCCCGCGGCCCAGGCGGCGCATCGCAGGCAGGAACGCTCGCGCCACGAGGAACGCGCCGCGGAGGTTCACCGCGAGCGTGCGATCGAAGTCGTCGACCGAGAGCGCCTCGACGCGCCCGCGCCGCACGATCCCGGCGTTGGAGACGACCACGCGCGGCGCGCCGAGCTGCGCGACGACGAGCTGCGCCGCGCGCTCCACGTCCTCTTCCACCGCGACGTCGCACGGCACGGCGAGCGAGCCGCCGAGCTCACGCGCCGCGCGTCGGAGCCGCTCGGACTCGGGCGCGAGCAAGGCGACCCTCAGCCCGCGGCCCGCGAGCGCGCTCGCGCACGCGAGGCCGATGCCGCGCGAGGCGCCCGTGACCACCGCGACGTCGCTCACCCCGGCCCCAGCGCGAGCGACAGGAGCGCCGAGTCCTCGCCGCCGGGAGCCATCGTGCCCGACGCGGCGATCGTCTCGACGATCGCGCGCTCGCGCTCCCCGCGCGCTGCGAGGCAGCTGTGGCGCAGGCGCAGGCGACACGCGGCGCCGCGCGCGTGCAGGTGCTCGTGGAGCGCGTCGACCACGCGCTGGCCCAGCTCCTCCTGCAGCGTGAGGCGCCTCGCGAGCGCGTGCAGCGCGCGCGCCAGCGTGCCGAGCCCGGCGACCTTGCGCCCCGGGAGGTACGCGATCGTCGCCTCGCCGAGCGCCGGCATCAGGTGGTGCGGGCAGGTCGTCGCGACCGAGACCTCGCGGAGCACGACGAGCGCGCCCGGCTTCGACGTCACCCACGCCTCGTCGGCGAAGAGCCGCGCGACGTCGACCTCCGTCCCCGCGAGCAGCTCGCTGTCCCACGCCTCCGCCACGCGCGCGCCGGTGCCGACGATCGACGGGTCGCCCGAGAGGCCCATCGCGTCGAGGAACTCGTCGATCGCGCGCGCCGCGCGCGGCAGATCTCGCGTCGCCATCAGTTGAACATCCTCTGTCGCGCGACGTTCGGCAGCGGGCGGCGCCCCCGGAACCCCTCGTCGTGCCCGTGGTAGTGATCGATCGACTCCTCGCCGAAGCGCCAGCAGAGCAGCACCGGCTCGCCGTCGACGCGCCCCGGGAAGTCCACGAGCCCCGCCTGCGGATCCTTCACGAGCCCGCCGAGCTCGGCGACGCGCGACCAGCCCTCCTCGAGCGCGCGCAGCAGCTCCTGCACCCGCCGCTTCGACGCGCGGACCTCGTCGCCGTCGCCCTCGCGGACGGAGAGGTTCGACGGGAACTCGCCGAGCAGCGCGTGGAGCGTCGCGAGCTCGCCCGCGACGTCGTCCTGCAGCCGCAGCTGCGCCGAGACGATCCGGTGCAGCTCCGGCAGCAGCGCGTTCGCCTCTTCCACGGAGAGCTCGCGCATCAGTCGGCGATGTCCGGCTCGATGAACTGCCATTTGACCTCGGGGCGGCGCGCGCGGACGCGGGCCTCGAGATCGTTCATCGCGCGGGCGAGCGCGGACGCGTCGACACCGGGGTTCACGGCGAGCTTCGCCGCCACCATCACCTGCCCCGGCCCTTGCTGCAGCGTGATCACGCGCAGCACGTCCCCCCACACCTGAGACCCCGCGGCCTCCTCGCGGAACGCGCGCTCGACGTCCGGATCCGCGCGCTCCCCCTCGAGCAGGCTCTTCACCTCGCGCGAGAGGAAGAACGCGACCAGCGTCAGGAGCACGCCGACCGCGATCGATCCGACGCCGTCCCAACGCGCGTCGCCGGTCGAGGCCGCGAGCGCGAGCGCGGCCATCGCGAGCAACAGGCCCGCCACGGCGGCCGAGTTCTCCGCGAACAGGATGACCACGTCGACGTCGGTCGTCTGCGCGAGGTGCGCGAGGAACGGCCGATCCCCGCGCGCCGCATCGAGGGCGCGCTTGCACTGCACCGCCGCCGCTGCCTCGAGCACCAGCGACACGCCGAGCACCGCGAACCCGACCCAGACGTGCTCGACGGGATCGGGGTGGAGCACCTTGTGCACGCCCTCGCGGACGCTCATCACGCCGCCGCCCGCGAAGATCATCAGCGCCACGAGGAACGACCAGAAGTACGCCGCGCGCCCCCGGCCCATCGGGTGGGCCTCGTCGGGGGGCGCCGCGGCCTGCTTCGCGCCGATGAGCAGCAGCACCTGGTTCGTGCAGTCGGCGGCCGAGTGGATCGCCTCGGCCATCATCGCCCCCGACCCGGTGACGACCGCCGCGGCGCCCTTCGCCGCGGCGATGCCCAGGTTGGCCGCGAGCGACCCGAGGATGACCTTCAGCGAGCCGCCGGCGGACATGTCACTCTTCTAATTTTCCGAACTTGGCAAAGTCCGCGTCCGACCGCTCGCAGTTGACCTCGGGCTCCGCGTCGCGGCACGAGCAGATGCCCTTGCAGAAGGCCTTGATCTCGCCCGTGCGGAAGAACCAGTCGCTCTGGTCGTACGACGGGCCGAGCTCGCGCACCATGTCGTGCGGGTCGGGGTTGTCGGACGGCGCGCGGTTGACCAGCGGCTCGTCCTTCAGCGGGAACTTGTACTCGACGATGGCGCTGCCGCCCATCACCGTGGCCGCCTCCTGGATGCCGTAGATCGGGCGGACGGCCGGCGTGATCGCCTTCGCGTCGACCGTGCGCGCGATGATGTGCGCGCCGAGCGTGGTCACCTGCTGGTCGCCGAGCGCGTCGTGGATGAGGATCTGGTGCGCCGGGGTGCCGGGCAGCATGTCCTTCGTGATGTAGGGCGCGTAGCCCATCGGCTCGGAGCGGTCCCACAGCATCTGGAAGGCGCCGAGCAGCACCTGCTGGTCGAGGCCGTTGGGGTACGAGCCGTTCAGCACCAGCTGGTACCCGGAGTAGTCCTTCGAGCGGTTCAGGAGCAGGTTGTACGGCATGCCGGGCTCCCCCACGAGGCCGCGGGTCACGTCGACCGACAGCGCCATGTAGGCCGTGCCCATGATGCCGCCCTGGCTGTCGCCGCGGTACGCGCGCAGCGAGGTGTCGACGATGCTCTTGCCGTCCTTGTCGAGCAGCAGCGGATCATTGGCGAACGTGGTCATCATGAACCGCATCGCGAGCTGCTGGTTCAACATGCCCTGGATCTGCCGCTCCGTGAACGCGCGGAGCGCCGTGTTGTTGCCGCCGAGGCCCGCGATGGCGATCTCGACGTCCGGCTCGGAGAAGCCCATCAGATCGACGGAGAACGTCACCCAGTCATGCAGGTTGCCCATCTCGGGCAGGTAGCCGTTCTGCCCCTCGAACCGGCTGCCGAACAGGCCGTGGCCGTTCTGCAGCAGGCCGTACTTCTTGCCGCCGGCCTCGGCCGTCTTCGGGATGTGGATGAGCACATCCCACTGGAACTCGCCGTTCTGCACCGGCAGCCCGTCCGGGCCGACGTTGATCCGCGGCAGGGTGTCGGCCGGGGTCCGCCAGTTGGCAGCTGTGTTCAGGTAGCTCGGCAGCGTGACCTGCACGTGCACGCGCTTCCACGAGAACTTGTTGGGGTTGTCCTCGACCTTGATGACCTGGTACTTGAACGGCTTCGACGCGTCGCCGTAGTTGGCGAGCGCGTCGTCGCGCATCTTCACGGCCCAGCGGGTGGTGTTCTCCTTCGAGGAGGTCGTGTAGTCCCACGCGACCTGCAGATCGCCCTTCGCGATGCCCTTCGCCTCGAGCTTGGCGAAGATGTCCTTGTAGAGGTCGCGGCGCAGCTCGACGGAGGGGTGGCAGCCGGGGGTGCCATCGCGCAGCGCCTTCCACGCCGGCGTGGGCTCGATCGCCTTGCCGTCGACGTCGACGACGCGGCGGAGCGCGACGATGTAGCGGGTCTTGTCCTTCAGGCGCACGGCGGGGCGGACGATGAGCGCGCGCTCCTCGTCGTCACGCGGAGACATGTCGAGGTCGACCCAGTGCGGGACGAGCTCGCCCGTCTCGGCGTCCATCAGGATGCTGGGCGAGTCGGGCTTCGTCGTCGTGTCGATCTGCAGCGGGTTGGCGAAGCCCGTCGCGGTCGCGCCCGGGATGTACATCAGCGCGCCCGCGCCCGGCGAGAAGCCATCCATGTCGGTGAGCAGCGTGGTGTCGAACTTGTCCTTGTCGCCGCGGTAGCGCGGCAAGGACGTCTTCCCGAACTGCACCGACTTGCCGGACGGTGTCTTCTTCGACGCGTCGTCGACGAGGTACACGTTCGACGGGAAGGGGAACCCGCAGCGCGACGAGATGGGATCGCAGTCGGTCGACAGGAGCGGCGGCCCCTCGCCGGGCTGCGCCTCGTCGCCCGGCACCATGCACGCGCCGGAGCCGGAGCCCGCCGACCCGGCCGAGCCGGCGGGGGTCGCTCCGCCGGAGTCGTCGCCGCCGCCGCAGGCGAGCGCGAGGAAGAGCGAGAGCGTGGAAGAACCGGCGAGGAGGAGCGCGCGTGACTTCATCGTGCGCGGGACGCTACCAGACGCGGGCGAGCGCGCGCCAGCGGCGCTAGACTTGCGCTCCCCATGTTCGCTCACGCTACAAAATTGAAGCTCCCCACGGCCGCGGAGGCCCTTCCCGATCGCGCGGAGCCGATGCCCGTGCCCGCGCGGCATTTCGTCCTCGGCGGCCCGCTCACCGGCCCGTTCGCGCCGGGGCTCCTCTGCGCGATCCTCGGGCTCGGCTGCTTCTGGGGCGCGGAGCGAAGGCTGTGGCAGCTCCCCGGCGTCGCGACGACCGCGGTCGGCTACGCGGGCGGGCTCACACGCAACCCGACGTACCGCGACGTGTGCTCCGGGCGCACCGGACACAACGAGGTCGTGCTCGTGGTGTTCGACCCGGCCGCGCTGCCGTACGAGCGGCTGCTCGCGGTGTTCTGGGAGAGCCACGATCCGACGCAGGGGATGCGCCAGGGCAACGACGTGGGGACGCAGTACCGCTCGGGCATCTACTGCACGACCGCGGCCCAGCGGGCGACGGCCGAGCGCTCGCGGGCCGCGTACGGCGAGCGCCTGCGCCTGGCGGGGTTCGGCGAGGTGACGACGGAGATCACGGACGAGCCCGAGTTCTTCTACGCGGAGGAGTACCACCAGCAGTACCTCGCGAAGAACCCGGACGGGTACTGCGGCCTCGGCGGGACGGGCGTCGCGTGCCCGATCGGGCTGCTCGGCGGCGCATGAGCGAGCGCACCGTCGCGCTGCTCTCGGACGCAGCGATGCGGGATCACGCGCCCGGCCCGGGTCACCCCGAGCGCCCCGACAGGCTGCGCGCGATCACCGAGCTCTTGGAGGCGCGACCGGTGCCCGGCGCGCGCGCTGTCGCGCCCCGGCCGGCCACGCGCGAGGAGGTGCGGGCGATCCACGACGAGGCGCACGTCGCGGCCCTGCTCTCCACGCGCGGGGAGGTCCGCCAGCTCGACCCTGACACCGCCGTCTCCGAGGGCTCGATCGGCGCCGCGCTCCTCGCCGCGGGGGCCGCGATCGGCGCCGTCGACGAGGTGATGCGCGACGACGGCGCGCGCGCGTTCGCG
Organism: Polyangiaceae bacterium; assembly: GCA_020849655.1. Taxonomy (GTDB): domain Bacteria; phylum Myxococcota_A; class Polyangia; order Polyangiales; family Polyangiaceae; genus JADLFU01. The sequence goes on from JADLFU010000003.1 coordinate 18,701, forward strand.
CTCGTGCGGCCGCCGGGTCACCACGCGGAGGCGGGCTGCGCGATGGGTTTCTGCCTGTTCAACAACGCCGCCATCGCGGCCGCGCACGCGCGCGCGAGGGGCGCAGAGCGCGTGATGATCGTCGACTGGGACGTGCACCACGGCAACGGCACCCAGCGCTCGTTCTTCGATCGAGACGACGTGCTCTTCGTCAGCCTGCACCAGCACCCCTTCTATCCGGGCACCGGCGCGCTCGAGCGCGTGGGCGCGGGCAGGGGCGAGGGGTACAACGTGAACGTGCCGCTCTCCCCCGGGCGCGACGACGCCGACTACGCGGCGGTGTTCGACGCGGTGGTGGAGCCCATCGCGGCGCGCTTCCTGCCCGACCTCGTGCTCGTCTCCGCGGGGTTCGACGCGCACCGCGAGGATCCGCTCGCCGAGATGCGCGTGACCGAGGACGGGTTCGCGATGATGGCGGCGTCGGTCGCGCGGATCGCCGAGCGCCACGCAGGGGGGCGCCTCGCGCTCGTGCTCGAGGGCGGCTACGAGCTCGGCGCGTTGTCACGCAGCGTCCGCGCGGTCCTCGAGGTGCTCGCGGGCGCCGTCCCCCCCGAGTTCGGCGCGCCGAGCGCGGAGGGCGCGCGCGCGGTCGACGCCGTCCGGCGGGTGCACGGGGCGCGGTGGGGGCTTTGATCCGAGCGCCTCACGGCCTCGCGCCCGAAGGCACGCCGGCGCGAACACCTCGCGCGCGGCGCGCCCGGGGATGATAGCGTCCGACCTCGATGCGACGGCGTTCTCCCGCCTCCCTCTCGCTCGGAGTGATGGCGCTCTCGCTCTCTGGCCACGCGGCCGCACAGGGAGTTCCCCAGCTCCCGCCGCCCCCACCCCCAGCACCTGCCCCGTCGGCCGCACCGCCCGCGCCCCCGGCGGCGCCCGCCGTCCAGGTCGTCCCCTCACCGCCGCCCGCGCCGCCCGCGCCCCCGGGCGTCGGGCCCGCACCTCCTCCGCCGCCGCCCACAACACCTTACAATCCTTACCAACCTCCGCCGGGCGCGGTGCCCTACCCGCCCTACCCGTACTTCCAGCCCTACCCGGGTCCGTACGCGCCGCCTCCTCCTGTGATCGACGACGAGGGGCAGGCCCAGCCGCCGGGCTACCACCGCGAGACGCGCCCGCGAAACGGGCCGGTGATCGCCGGCTGGATCGTGTTCGGGATCTTCTATGGGACCACGGCGACGGTGGGGCTCAACGGGAACAAGGACGAGTGGCTCGTCGTGCCGGTCGTCGGCCCGATCGCGTGGGCGTCCTCGCGCGAGTGCAAGTACAGCTGCGAGGACACCCTCAGCACCTACTCCTTCCTCGGTCAGCTGACGGGCGTCGGGCTGCTGGCGCTCGGGTACGGGGCGCCGCGCAAGGTGTTCGTCCGCGACGCCGGGACGCTCCGCGTGCTGCCGATGCTCTCGCCGCGCGCGTCGGGGATCACCGCGGTCGCGGAGTTCTGACGGGTCTCTCGATCACGCGGGCTCGAGCTCGGCCTCGTCGAGCGCGCCCGACGCGCGGCCCCTCGCGAAGAAGGCGAGCAGCCCGCGCACCGTCGCCGCGTCGTCGAACTGCGCGCCCACGCGCGTCGCCCTCGCCGCCACCTCGCGCGACGCTCGCAGGCGCGCCCGCGCGTCGTCGAGCCCCTCGCGGAAGAACGCGTACGTCGCCGCGTAGCGCGCGGGGAGCTGCGCCGGGTGCAGATCCCACCCCTGGTAGATCCCCTCGTCGAGCGCGCGGCGGACGTTGGCGTAGGCCGCGCGCCACGCGCCGCGCACCACGGCGTCGTTCTCGGCCGCCTGCGCGTCGTCGAGCGCGCCGCGGTGCGGACCGATCGGCATCGACGTCGTCGCGCCGTCCGCGATCTCGACGCCGGTGCCCGCGAGCGACAGCTGCATCAGCGCGCGCGCCGCCGCGCACAGCGGGTGGCCGAGGCGCTGCGCGCTCGCGGCGACGCCGGCCGAGGCCGTGAGATCGTACGCGCCGAGGTGCACCCCCGAGACCCGCCCTCGCCCCGCGCGCACGAGCCCGGGGAGCGTGACGCGACCGTCCTCGTCGATCAGGCTCTCCGGCGCCTCGATCATCAGCTCGAGCCTCGCTGCGCCGCGCGGGGCGTGGAGGGCGCGCTCGAGCGCGTCGAGCATGTCCGCCGCGGTCGCGACGATCTCGGGGCGGGTGATCTTCGGCAGCGTGACGATGATCCCCTCGGGCACGCCACCGATCGCCGCGAAGAAGAGCTCGAGCGTGCGGAGCGCGCGGGCGCCCGTCGCCGTCGACAGCGCCTTCGGCCTCACGCCGAAGCGCCGCGGCGCGAGCCCGGCCTCGAGCGCCGCCCGCAGCTCGGCCCCCGCGCGCCGCGCGTGGTCGTCCTCCTCGTCGTCGGGGCGCGGCCCGAAGCCATCCTCGAAGTCCACGCGCAGATCCTCGACGGGCGCGCGCGCGAGCTTGTCGCGCACGCGGGCGTGCACCGCGAGCGCGGAGTCGAGCGGCATCCCCATCGCGGACGCGAGCGCGGACGGCGTCGGCGCGTGGGCGTCGAGCGCGGCGAGCGCGAGCCTCGACATCTTCGCGACCACGTCCCGCGAGAACAGGTGCGCGCCTCCGTACACGACGTGCACCGGCGCCCATCGCGGGGGCGGCGAGGCGGGCGCGCGCTCGCCCCGCGCGACGGCCTCGAGCCACCCCGCGACCCGCGCCTCACCGAGCAGCGGGCCCGTCACGCGCCGTACGTCTCCTCGAGGTACCGCACGATGTCGGCCGACTCGAACAGCTCGCGCCCCGTGTTCGGATCGGCGAGGTAGGGCACCTGCATCTTGCCCGACCGCGCGACGAAGGCCGCGCGCTGCCGCGAGCCGCGGGCCACGTTGTGGAGGTGGTAGGGCAGCTCGAGCTCCGAGAGCGCCTCGCGCGCGAGGCGGGAGTACGGCGACGCCTCGAAGCTCCAGAGCTCGAGCGGCGCGGCCGGCCGGCGTGAAGGCCTCGCGCGGAGGCCCCGCGTGGGCCGCGCGGCGCTCGCGACCATCGAGCTCACGCGCCCGACCACGCCGAGGCGCGCCCACGCGGGGACCTCGCCACCGTACTCGTGCGCGAGGTACCGGACGATCTCGCCCGACTCGTAGTGAGACAGCCCGGTGTTGGGATCGTGGAGATACGGAAACCGCGCCTTGCCGCCGCGCGCGACCGCCTCGGGGCGAAACCGCTCGCCGCCCTTCGGGCAGGGGAACACGAGCGCGTCGAGGTCGAGCGTCGAGAGCGCCTCGCGCACGAGGCGACAGTACGGGCACGCCTCGAACTCGTACAGCTCGAGCGGGCGCTCGGGTCGACGCGCCGCCGGCGATGCGATCAGGCCCGCGCCGGCGCGCGCCGCGCTGACGAGGAGGGAGGAGGAGACGTCCCAGGTGCGCGACAGACCCATGGCGGCGTGCGTCTCCGCGCCGCGCCGGGGACACAACCCGAATCTCCGACGGAACCACCCGCGCCCGCCGCGCGTACCGGGCGCATGCCGCCGCTCCCGCCGCCCAGCGAGAGGTTCCGCCAGCAGCACGCGCACCTGCTCCAGCTGGCGCTCGAGATCGGTCAGATGTTCGACGCCGCGGGCCAGGTGGCCGACGCCGACGCGTGCCGCCGCAAGCTCGCCACCTTCGCGGGCGCGCTGCGCGTCCACGCCGCGATGGAGAACGAGGCGCTGTACCCCCGGCTGCTCGAGCACCCGGCCTCCGAGGTCCGCGACGCGGCGGCGCGGCTGCTCGACGAGTGCGGCCCGCTCTACGACGAGTTCCACGACTTCCTCGGGTGCTGGCCGACCGCCGCGTCGATCCGCGCCGACGCCCCGAGGTTCGCCCGGGACGCGCGGCGCGTGTTCCGCAAGCTCGGCGCCCGGATGATGAAGGAGAACGACACGCTCTACCCGCTCGCCGACGCCCACGCGTGAGCGTCGTTGCTCGACGGCGAGAATCTGACTAGGGTGCGCCCCACGCGCCACTAGCTCAGCTGGATAGAGCGTTGGCCTCCGGAGCCAAAGGTCAGTGGTTCGAATCCACTGTGGCGCGC
>JADLFU010000004.1 GCA_020849655.1 Polyangiaceae bacterium
CGAGCCTGGCGACGCGGCGCGCGCCCGCGATCACGAAGAGCAGGCCCGAGAGCGCGAGGAGCGTCGTCGAGACGACGCCGCGCGGCGCAGGCTCGAGCTCGCCCACGACCGGCGGCCCGGCGACCGCGGGGGCGCCGCTCGAGCCGCCCGCGAGCGCCTCCTTGACGGCCGCGTCGTCGACCTCGTCGGCGAGCTTCTCGCTCGCTCGCCGGACGTCGAGGCTCGACGCGTGCCGGAGCGAGAGCGCCCCGACGAGCGCGTCGGCGCGATCGAACCCGGGCTCTCGCCCCGCGTCGATGCGCCGCACGAGATCCGTGAGCGCGCCCCAGAGGCCGAGCGCGCGATCGCCCGCGGCCGCGTCGAGCGCGGGGAAGGCATCCATCGGGGTGTGCGCCGCGAGCCACAGGAGCTCCGCCGTCGCGCGATCCTCCGCGTCGACGCCGGACGGGGGCGCGTCGGCCACGCCCTTCGCGAGCAGCGCGCCGAGCAGCGCGCGCTCACCGCGCGACGGGTTGCCGCGCTCGAGCGCGAGCACCGGATCGCCCGCCGAGGTCGACGCGCTGCCGGCGGTGAGCCCCTCGGCCTGGAGCAGATCGGCCGCGGCGGTCGGCAGGTCGCGCACCCGCCCGTGCGCGGCGCGCCGACCGACCTCTCGCGCGACGCGCGCGAGCGCCGCGCCCTCGGGCAGCGCGGCGAGCTCCGCGAGCAATTCCTTCTCGGTCATCGGGCGTGGTCGCGCGGTCTGGTAGTCGAGATGCCGCACCTGAGCAAGGTGGGGGCGCGCGCCAGGGGCGAGCGAGCTTCGCCCACGCGCCAGCAGCCGGCGGCGGACCCAGCCCCAGGCAGCCGGCCGTCAGTACCGAGGGACGGACGGATCGACCTCGCGCGACCAGCGATCGATCCCCCCGGTGAGGTTGTAGACGCGGGCGAAGCCGCGCGCCGCGAACGCCCGCGCGGCCGCGTGGCTCCGCACCCCGTGGTGGCAGAGGAACACGAGGGTCGTCTCGCGCGGCATCGCGCCGAGCTCCTCGCCGAGCTCGTCATCGAGCAGGCGACCGCCGTCGAGCCGCGCGAGCGCGAGCTCCGCCGGTGTGCGCACGTCCACGAGCTCGTGGGCCTCGCCTCGCCGCCTCATCGCCGCGTACTCGTGCACCGACAGCTCCTCCACGCGCTCCATCCGGCGCAGGCTCGCACGATCCGCGCGCCGCGCCGCGCCGATCTCCCGCCTCCGCGGAGTTGACCGCGAGCGGCCGAACCTGGCACGCTGCGTCCAGCCCGTCGGTCGTCGGCGCGGGCGCCGAGGCAACCACCCAGCATGGCCGAGCAGCAGCGCTACCGCGTCATCGACAGAATCGCCGCAGGAGGCATGGCCGAGGTGTACCGCGCCGAGAGCGCGGGCCTCGAGGGCTTCAAGAAGAAGGTCGCGATCAAGCGCGTCTTGCCGCACCTCTCGGAGAAGAAGCGATTCATCCAGATGTTCCTCGACGAGGCGCGCCTCGGCGCGCACCTGTCGCACTCGAACTGCGTGCAGGTGTTCGACGTCGGCGTCGGCGACAACACGTACTTCATCGTGATGGAGTACGTCGATGGCGCCGACCTGAAGGCGTTCATCGAGCACTACCGCCGGCAGGGTCGCCCGGTGCCCGTCGGGCACGCGGTCTACATCACGCTGAAGATCTGCGAGGGGCTCGCGTACGCGCACGCGCTCTCGGACGAGACGGGCAAGGCGCTGCACCTCGTGCACCGCGATCTGTCGCCGCCGAACGTGCTGCTGACGAAATTCGGCGAGATCAAGATCGTGGATTTCGGCCTGGCGAAGGCGTCGACGCAGCTCGAGAAGAGTGAGCCCGGCATCATCAAGGGCAAGTTCTCGTACCTGTCGCCCGAGGCCGCGATGGGCCAGGAGGTCGACGCGCGCACGGACATCTTCGCGGCGGGGATCATCCTCTGGGAGATGCTCGCGGGGCGGAAGCTCTTCCAGGGCGAGACGGACTTCGAGACGGTGAAGCAGGTGCAGCGCGCGGAGTCGCCGCCCGTCGGCCCGATGAACCGCGAGGTCGACCCGGCGCTCGACGCGATCATCGCGCGCGGGCTGGCGCGAGATCCCGGCGCGAGGTTCCAGACGGCGCAGTCGTTCGCGCAGTCGTTGACGGAGTGGCTCTTCCACACGGGCTGCGTCGTCACGCCCTTCGAGATCGCGGAGGTGGTGCAGGCGATCGGCCGCGAGAAGTCCCGCGAGAAGAAGGCCGAGGCCGGCATCAACGTCATCGATCGCCTGATCGAGCAGACGCTGTTCGAGTTCACGTCGCTCGACGAGAAGGCGGGCAGCGTCGCCTCCCCGCTCGGCAACCGCCCGCTCGACGCCGCGGCCGGCGGCGGCGGGATGGTCGACATCCAGGACTGGGGCAGCGAGCTCGGCGATCTCGGCTCGTTCGCCGCGCCCGCGCGCAAGCCCGCGGCGTCGATCAACCTCGAGGAGGGCAACCTCTCCCGCCTCGAGGAGGACGATCGCCCCGCCTCCGGTCGGCCCCCGCCGGGGACGGAGCCGCCGAGTTCGTCCGCGACGCCGCTCGTCACGCGTAAATCGGACGCGGGGCGAGAGCCTCCAGCGCCGCTCGTCGAGGAGCGGCGCGGCTCGGGCGGGGTCGTGGCCATCGTCGTCGTCGCGGTCGCGGTGCTCGGCGCTGCCGGCGCGTACTTCGGCGGGCTCTTGAAGTGATCCCCCGCGCGGCGAGCCCGGCGTGACGGCGACGCTGACGCTCTCCCGCGTGGTCGACTGCCAGGCCGACGTCTGCGCGCTGTGGGACGCGCTGACGGACACCGATCGCCTGAACCGCGCGACCGGCATGGAGCGCGTCGAGTTCACGCCGCGGGACGGCGAGGGCGCCGCGCGGTTCGTCGGCAAGACCGTCCTCGGAGGCATTCCCGCCGAGTACGACGAGCTGCCCTTCGAGTTCGAGCACCTCACGCGGTACCGGGTCCGTCGCCGGATGCACGGGGGCCCGGCGTCCGAGCTGACGTTCGGGATCGCCTTCCTGCCGCTGCCTGGCGAGGGCACGCGGGTGACGGTGGAGCTCGGGATCACGCCGCGGCTCGGCCTGCTCGCGCCCTTCCTGCGACTGTCGGCGCTCGGCTCGCTCCGGCGCCTGGAGGAGGAGGTGCGGCGCGTCGACCGGTCCCTCGCGGTGCGCGGCCGCCCGGCCCCCTTGCCGCGCGCGGGCGCCATCGACGAGCGCGCGATCGCGGACGCGGCGGCCCGCCTCGCTGTGCGCTGTGACCCCGATCTCGCGCGCCGGCTCGTCGCGCTCGTCCGCGACGGCAGCGACGTCGACGCCGGGCGGATCAGGCCGTTCGCGCTCGCGGCCGCGTGGGGCCTCGACCGCCGCGAGGTGCTCGCCGCCGCGCTCTCGGCCGTGAAGGTGGGACTCCTCGATCTGCGCTGGGAGCTGGTCTGCCCGAGCTGCCGCGTGGCGTCCGGCTCGGTGCCGACCCTCGCCGAGCTGTCGACCCACGGCGCCTGTCAGCTTTGTGATCTCGAGTTCGAGCTCGAGCTCGACGAGTCGGTGGAGGCGACGTTCTCGGCGTGCGCGGCGGTGCGCGAGGTCGACGCGGGCCCGTACTGCATCGGCGGGCCCGCGCGGACGCCGCACGTCGTCTCGCAGCGGGTGCTCCCGGCCGGCTCGACCACCACGATGAGCGCGCCCTGCGACCCTGGTCGCTACCGCCTCTTCGTGCGCGGCGGCGCGTCGGTCGCGCTGGACGTCGAGGCGGGCCTCCCGGCGCGCGCGGAGGTCTCGACGGAGACCCTCGGCGGCGCGGCGCTGCGGCTCGGCCCGGGCGCGGAGCTCCGCGTGACGAACGCCGGCGGCGAGCTGCACGCGAAGATCGAGCAGCGCGCGTGGGTGAGCCAGGCCGCGACGGCGCGCGAGGTGACGGCGCTCGCGGCGTTCCGGCGCGACTTCTCGAGCGAGGTGCTGCGGCCGGGCGCGACGCTGCGGGTGTCGCGGGTCGCCTTGTTCTTCAGCGATCTCACCGGCTCGACGCAGCTCTACTCGGAGATCGGCGACGCGGCGGCGTTCCGCCTCGTCCAGGACCACTTCGACGTCGTGCTCGGCGAGGTCGAGCGCCACCACGGATCGCTGGTCAAGACGATCGGCGACGCCGTGATGGCCGTGTTCTCCTCCGAGACGGACGCCGTCGCCGCGAGCGTCGACGTGCTCGGCGCCTTCGCGAGGTTCCGCGCGAGCAGCGACGTCCGCGGGCGCGTCGACATCAAGATCGGCGTCTTCGGCGGGCCGTGCTTCGTCGTGACGGCGAACGGCGCGCTCGACTACTTCGGCCAGACGGTGAACATCGCCGCGCGCCTGCAGGCGCAGGCCGGGAGCGGCGAGCTCGTGGTCGACGAGGCGCTCGGCGCGCGGGCCGAGGCGCGCGGGCTGCTCGACGGCGCCCACGTCGGAGAGCCCTGGGTCCCCGAGCTGAAGGGCGTCGGCGAGGCCGTCCGCGCCGTCCGCGTGCGCCTCCGCTGAGCCTGAGCGCTGCCCCGCCCCGGGACCCCGCGCGGGCCCACGAGACGGTGCTGCGGGCTCAGCTCAGGGCTTCGGCTCGGTGCAGTGACTGTTGATGCACTGGAAGCCCTGGTCGTAGCCGCAGCAGTCGCTCACCTGCGAGCAGCTGGCCCCGACGGGCTTGCACGTCTGGCCGGGGGGCTCGCCGCACGTGCCGTTCGACAGGCACGCGCCGCCGCAGCACTGGCTCGACTGCGTGCACGCGGCGCCGTCGTCCTTGCACGGATCCAGCGCCCAGAACCCACGCATGTTGAGGTTGTTGTCCTGCCCGGGCACGCGAAACGCCGGGTGGCTCGGGTCCTTGCCGGGGGTCGGCGACAGATCGACCGCGGCGACCCAGAGCTGCTTCGTGGCGCCGTCACCGCCGACGAGCTTGTTGCCGTACGTGCGCCGGGACGTGAACACGACCCAGAAGTACCCGCCCGACGGCACAGGCGCGAACGTGGGCTCGTAGTTCCAGTGTCGGTCGCGTTCGCCCTGGAAGAACGGGTACGAGGCGCCGTTCAGCGCGTCGAGCGCGACCTCGGGGCCGCCCGTGACGACGCTCGAGAGGAAGAGGTCGGCCTTACCGCCCCGGGTGTCGAGCGGGCCGCGGTGGTACACGCCCCACTTGCCGTCGGGCGAGACGCTGGGGAACGCGATGACGCCGCCCCCGCCCTGCGGCACGAGGCTGCGCTGGTTGGTGAGCGTCGGCTGGCCGCCGGGCTCCGAGTAGTCATACGCGGCGAGCGCCTTCGATCCGTGGTCGACGTACACGAGCTTGCTGCCGTCGGGGGAGAACGCGGGCATGTCGAACAGCACGCTGTCCGCGCCGGTGCCGGTCACCTTCGCGCCGTTCGACACGCGCCAGATGCCGCCCTGCTTGTTGCCGGGGGGCCCGGGGAGCGGCGCGTCGTTGAGCGCGGCGAACGCGCCGTTGGGGGTGAGCGCGGGCATCGCCCACACGCGCCCGTAGTTGCTGGCCGCCAGCGTCCCACCGATCAAATCGAACACGCTCGCGGCGCTGTCCCCGGTGGCCTTGCCGCCGCCGAGCACGAGGACGTTGCCGTTCGCGGAGACAGTGTGACAGGTCGTGCAGCCGTCGTTGACGCCCGCGGCGGCGAGGAAGTCATCGGGGGCCGACGCGCCCGCCTTGATGCGCACGACGCGCCCCAGGTTGTTGGACCAGTAGTACACCGTGCCGCGCATGCTCCCGCTGGCGAACGTCCACGTGTGCTGCATCACCAGCGTCGCCGGGCCGGAGCCGCCGGCGATGCGCGCGACCTTCACGGTGACGGGGCCGCCCTTGCCCGACTCCGTGGCCTTCGCCCACACGTCGGCGGGGAGCGTGTAGTTGGGAGTCCCGGTGACGAAGTACTGGGCGACGTCGACGAACGGCCCCTTGATGGACACGAGCATCTTGTCGTTGGCGCTGGCGGCGCTCCACATCAGCTCGGGCGGGAGGATGCCCCTCGGGAACACCGTACCGTCGTACGGGTAGATCCACTTGGCGCTGGCGTCCGGCGTCGTCGCGCCGTCGAGCGCCGCCTTGTCACCGGGCGTGATGGCGGGGTCCGCGCCGGAGACGGAGAGCTTGATGGTGACGAGCGACTCGCCCGAGAGGCCCTTCCACGTCGCCGTCACCGTGGCGTCGCCGCCGATCGCACCGGTCGCCTGCACCTTGCCGTTCGCGTCGACGGAGGCGCGGTCGCCGGGCTTGATCGTCCAGACGGCGTCGAACACCGGCGCGCCGACCATGCCGCTCTTGTAGACGGGCTTCGCGGCGAGCTGCAGCGGCGGCGCGACGCCGTTGACCACGTTGATCGTCCCGGACGACGGCACGACGACGAGGCTCACGACCTGATCCTGCACGGCGCCGGCGCTGCCCGCGCCGCCGCCCTTGCCGCTCGCCCCCGCGACGCCCGACGCGCCCGCGACGCCCGATGCGCCCGCCGCGCCCGCGCCTCCCGCCTTGCCCCCCGCCCCTGCGCCGCCCGCGGTGCCCGCGCTCCCCGCCTTGCCCGCGGCCCCCGACACGCCC
>JADLFU010000005.1 GCA_020849655.1 Polyangiaceae bacterium
CGCGACCAGCGGCGGCGCGAGCGGCGCGACCAGCGGCGGCGCGAGCGGCGCGACCAGCGGCGGCGCGAGCGGCGCGACCAGCGGCGGCGCGAGCGGCGCGACCAGCGGCGGCGCGAGCGGCGCGACCAGCGGCGGATCGGCCGGCGCCAGCGCGGGCAACGGTGGCGCGGGCGGTGACACGAGCGGCGCCGGCGGCGCCAGCGCGGGCAACGGCGGCGCGGGCGGCGACACGAGCGGCGCCGGCGGGACGGGCAACGGCGGATCGGGCCAGGCAGGCGCGGCGGGCAGCGGCGGCGGCGCCAACCTCTGCTGCGCGGCCGACACGGAGTGCGACGCCCAGTCGCCCGGCACCGTGTGCGTGCTCGGGTACTGCAAGAAGCCGGCGCCGAGCGGCGAGTGCTGGGACGACGGCGACTGCCCGAAGCCCGGCACCCACTGCGACGGCGAGATCGCGTGCGACTGCTCGCTCGACATCGTCTGTCCGCCGAAGGAGCGGCCCGGCACGTGCGTCCAGGGAGGGGGCAACGGAGCCTGCTGCAAGAGCGACAACGACTGCGAGAAGGGGTTCGAGTGCGCCGGCCCGCTGGGCAAGAGCGTGTGCCTCCCGACGCCCCCGAAGGGCGAGTGCTGGAGCAACGCGGACTGCGGCGGCGGGATCTGCGAGAAGGCCACGATCTGCCCGTGCGGCGCCAACTGCTTGCTGCCGAACTCGCCTGGCAAGTGCCTCTGATCGCGGGCTCGCGCGCGCTCGACATCGGCTTACGTAACACTCCTCACAGCTCCCTCGGGTGTCCGAGGGAGCGTCGGGTGGGGTGTCGCGCCCGGACGCCCGCCAGGCGCGGGGACGAGCGGTCGAAAATTTGGCCCGCCTGCCCGCCGCCCTGTAGCGCCCTCCAGCAGCACACATGGAGGCCAGGATGCACAGCGCGCGAGTCGGTGTGGTGATGGGCGGATCGTCGGGCGAGCGGGACGTGAGCCTGCGATCGGGCGGCGCGGTGTTGAAGGCGCTGCGCGATCGCGGCGTCGACGCCCAGCCCATCGTGATCGACGACGTCGCCTCCGCGCAGGGGCGCGTCGAGCGCGCGCGCGTCGACGTCGCCTTCCTCGCGCTGCACGGGAGGTTCGGCGAGGACGGGTGCATCCAGGGCGCGCTCGAGCTCGCGGGCGTGCCGTACACCGGCTCGTCGGTGCTCGCGAGCGCGCTCGCGATGGACAAGGTGAAGGCGAAGGAGCTGTTCCGCCTCTACAACGTGCCCACGCCCCCGTACTACACGATCACGGAGGCCGGGCTCGCTGACCTCGAGGAGGTGCACGGCAGCTTCGGGTTCCCCGTGATGGTCAAGCCCCGCGCGGAGGGCTCGAGCCTGGGCCTCGCGCGCGCGTCGTCTCCCAGCGAGCTCGGCCGCGCCGTCGAGCAGGCGCTGGCGCACGACGACGTGGCGCTGATCGAGCGGTTCGTGACGGGGCGAGAGCTCACCGTGGGCCTCCTCGGCGGGCGGGTGCTCGGGTGCTGCGAGATCGCGCCGAAGAGCGGCGTGTACGACTACGCCTCCAAGTACACCGCGGGCGCGACCGAGTACTTCGTGCCGGCGCGCATCGGCGAGACGCGCCTGAAGAACGTGCTGCACCTGGCCGAGCGCGCCGCGCAGGCGCTCGGGTGCACCAGCGCCGTCCGCGTCGATCTGATCGTGACGGAGGGCGAGAACGAGTACGTCCTCGAGGTCAACACGCAGCCGGGGATGACCGAGACGAGCCTCTTGCCGCGCATCGCGGCGGCCGCCGGCTATGACTTCGGCGCGCTCTGCCTGGCCATCCTCTCGACCGCGACGCTGCACACGCGCGCGCGGCGTCGCGTGGAGGCGGCGGCGCCTGCGACCCCGGTCGCCCACTCGCGGCTGAGGGCCGCCGGCTGAGCATCGACCTCGGGAGCCCGAGGAGCGATCGTCGGGATCCGGAGCGGAATTCGAGCTGAAACCGCGCGCAGGCGGGCCGTGCCACGTCGCGCACGTCCTCACCCAGGGCGGCCGAAGGACGCGAGGGATCCCGCGCTCACGACGAAGGGCCCCCGAGATCCATGCCGAGGAGCGCGCGCCCGCACCACGTCGCGGACAGGTGCGGGCGCGACGCCGCGCGGGCGCGGGCGCGCTCGGCCTCCTCGGGCTCGCCGGCCGCGAGGAGCGCGCGCACGCGCACCCAGTCGGCGACGTGTTGCCAGCCGTCGCGGGTCCGCTGGGTGTCGTCGAGCGAGAGCTCGAGCGCGGCGTCATGCGCGCCGCGACTGGCGTGCACGAAGGCGAGCGCCCGCCGCGCCACCCGAGCGTCGCCCGGCAGCCGCGCCCGGTCGACCGCCTCCCTCGCGAGCGGGAGCGCGGCGGCGACGTCGCCCGACCGGCCCAGCGAGAGCGCCGTGACGGCGAGCGCGCGCGCCCTCGCCGCGTGCCCGGCCACCTCGAGCGCGGCAGAGAGCGCCGCCAGCCGCTCCCCACGTCGCCCGTCGAGCACCTCGGCCTCCTGCTGCGACAGCTCGGCGAGCGACGCGACGAGGGTCGCGCCGCGGGCGCGCGCGGCGGTGATGAGCGCGCCCGCGAGGTCTCGGACACGCTCGAGCTCCATCGACGCGTGCGCGTGCGCGAGCGTCATGATCCTGACACGCCACGCTAGCTCGGGCGGTGGGCGCTCTCCCTCGCGCTCGAGCGCCGCGAGCAGCGCGCCCGCCTCGGCCGTCTCCCCGCCGAGCAGCGCGACCGAGACGTGAGCGACCCTCCGAGAGGGACCGTCGGGCGCGGCCGCGAGGCAGCCACGCGCGTCGTCGAGGCGCTCGGCCTCGGCGAGCAGGCAGGCGCGGAGCGGCCGTCGCGCGTCGTCACCGTCGAGGAGCGCGAGGGCCTCCTCGACGTGCCCCTCGGCGAACCGCGCCTCGGCGAGCACCGCGCGCGCGGGGGACGCCTGCGCGGGCGCCGCAGCGATGGCGACGCGCGCGAGCCGGACGGCGCCCCCGAGCTCACCGGAGACCAGGGCCGCCGTCGCGCCGACGAGCGCGAGGCGCGCCTCGACCGCCCCGCTCGCTCCCGCGGCGAGCCCCTCCGAGGCGAGCGTCACGGCGTCGGACGTCTGCCCCGAGGACCACGCGCCCTCGGCCGCCCGCGCGAACAGCGCCGCGGCCGCGCGGGGGTCGCCGCCGCCCGCCGCGTGCCGCGCGACGACGCCGAGGTCCTCCTCGCCGATCGCCTCGAGCCAGCGCGCCGCGCGCAGGTGCCACGCCACGCGGGTCTCGTGATCGATGCTCGCGTAGATGGCGTCGCGCACGAGCGCGTGGCTGAACGCCCACTCCTCCTCTCCCGAGAACCTGTGCGCGTCGCTGGGCGAGACGATCTCGAACGCCGTCAGCGTCGCGAGCTCGTCGCTCGGGTCTTCGTCGAGCAGGGCCTGCACGCCCGCGGTCCACGCCGCGCGGCCGAACACCGAGAGCGCCCGCGCGACCTTGCGCGCCTGCGGAGCGAGCTGGTCGAGGCGCGCCTGGACGAGCGCGGAGACGGTGATGGGCAGCGCGTCCGCGCGCTCCGGCGACGCCCGCAAGAGCTCCTCGAGGAAGAGCGCGTTGCCGCCGGCGCGCTCGATCAGCGCCTCGCGCGACGCCTCGCCGAGCTGCGGCGCGACGAGCGACACGAGCCGCCCGGCGGCCCCCGCCGAGAGCGGACCGAGCTCGAGCCGCGTCGCGCCCCGCTCGGAGAACACCGCCCTCGTCGGCCCCTGATCGGCGCGCCCGAAGCCGAGCACGAGCAGCGGGAGCCTCCGCTCCGCGAGCGCCGCGTCGACGATCTCGATCGTCACGTCGTCCATCCAGTGCAGGTCCTCGAGCACGAGCACGAGCGGCGCGCGCGCGGCGCGATCGCGCAGGAGCGAGAGGGCGGCGCGGCGCCCGTCCGCGCCGAGGCGTGGCGCGTCGGAGACCGGTCGCGACAGCTCGACGAGCGCGCGGCACTCGGGCTCGTACAGCGACGGCGCGAACGCCGCGACGCGCGCGCGCTGCGCCTCCTCCGCCTGCCCCTTCGACAGCCCCACCCGCTCCGCGATCGCCCTGCCGAGCGCGGGGGTGCCCGCGCCGCGCACGTCTGGATCGCCGCGGCACACCCACAGCTCGGGGCGCCGCTCCTCGAGCGCGAGCCTGCGCGTGACCTCCCAGCGGACGCGGCTCTTGCCGATCCCGGGCGGCCCCGAGACGACCGCCACGCGCGGCGCGCCGTCCTCGACCATCTCGCGGTACACGCCGATGAGGAGCCCGAGCTCCTTGTCTCGGCCGACCGTCGGCGTCGCCTTGCCGAGCAGGCGCCGCACGCTGTCGGCGCGCTCGCCCTCGTAGAGCAGCGCGACGCCGCCCTCGCGCTCGCGCATCACGAAGTGGTCGGACAGGAGCGCGACGGCGGACGGCGCGACACGAACCCCGCCCGGCGGGGTCTGATCGAGCTCCGCCGCCGCGAGCTCCAGCGCCTCGCGCGACGCGCCTCCCACCGCGCGACCGACCGCGATCGCGGCGCGCGCCGTCGCCCCCTGCGCCACGAGCGCGAGCGCGGCACGCGCGGCGCGCACCGGATCCCCGCCGCTCGCGGATCCGTGCGCGCCGAAGACGAGGACCAGCTGGTGCCCCGGCAAGGCCTCGACGGCGTCCTCCGGGCCGAGGTGCGGCTGGGCCGCGCGCTCCGCCTCCGCGAGCGCCTCGGGGTCGCTGGCGCTCGCGACGACCGCCGTGACGACGCGGACCTCCTGGTCCCGCGCCATGATCGCGCCCGGCGTCGTGCGCGCCGGATCGTCACCCGCGGCGGCCTGAGGCACGCGCCGCACGGTCGACGACGATCCCTCCTTGCCCGGCGCCTCCGTGGGCACGACCCCGACCCTCGCGAGCGCGCGCGCGAGCTCTCCCGCGTCCGCGAACCTGTCGTCCGGCCGACGCGAGATCGCGCGCGAGATCACGGCGTCGAGCGCCTCGGGCACGTCGAGCCGCACCGACGAGGCGCGGGGCGGATCGTCGCTCACCAGCTGCCCGAGGAGCGCGACCACGTGCTCGGTCGGGAAGATCACGCGCCCCGTGACCAGCCGGAACAGCACCGCGCCGAGCGAGTAGACGTCCGCGCGCGGCGTCACGCCCTCGCCCCTCACCTGCTCCGGCGCGAGGTAGTGGGGCGTGCCGATGATGGCCCCGCGCTCCGTCTCGAAGCCGTCGGGGTCGGCGGGCTTGACCACGCCGAAGTCGATGACCTTCACGCTGAGCGCCTTGCCCGCGACGAGCCAGAGGTTCGAGAGCTTAAGATCGCGGTGCACGACGCCGCGCGAGTGGACGGCCGCGAGCGCCGCCGCCGCGCGCCGCACGATCTCGACCGACGCCTTCATGCCGAGGGGCTCGCGCCGCGCGCGCGCCTGGAGATCCTCGCCCTCGAGCCACTCCATCGCCAGAAACGCGCGCCCGTCCGGCCACGTCCCGTGATCGACGTAGCCGACGACGCCGGGGTGACGCAGCGCCGCCAGCACCTCCGCCTCGCGACGAAACCGCGCGCGCGCGACGGCGTCGGGGCGCTGCCGCAGCATCTTGACGGCCACGGTGGCGCCCGACTGCTTGTCGCGCGCGCGGTAGATGTCGCCCATCGCGCCGCCCCCCACCCGGGCCTCGATCCGAAAGCGCGGCGTCGATCTCGGCAGCAGCAAGCCGCGCCATCGTAGCCTGTCGCCGCGCGGAGGGCGCCGACAATGGCGCGGCGCGCGCGCGGGTCAGCGACGGGTCAGGTCGGCGACGGTGTCGGCGAGCGTCTCCTGCGCGTCACGCGTCGAGAACCCGAGCTCGCGCTCCGCCTTCTTCGCGTCGACGTACCAGTACAGCCTGCCCATCTCCGCGCTGACGAGGTCGACGGGTAGCTCGCCGCCGATGACGCCGACGAGGGCGCGCGCGGCGCGCACGAGCTCGCGGGACAGCACCGGGTGACGCGGCAGCGGCAGGCGCGGCGACGCGACGCCCGAGAGCCGCTCGAGGCGCCCGAAGAAGTCGCGCACCGTGAGGTTGCACGCGTTCAACAGGTAGCGCTCGCCCGCCCGGCCGCGCGCCATCGCCGCCACCGCGCCCGCCGCGGCGTCGCGCGCGTCGACGAAGGCGAGGCCGCCGGCCGGCACGGCGGGGATCGCGCGCGTGAGGAACCTGCCGACGTCCTCGGTCGACGATCCGTTGACGTCGCCCGGACCGAGCAGCAGCGACGGGTTGACCGCGACAACCTCGAGCGCTCCGTCGCTCGCGCGGAGGGCCTCCTCCTCCGCCTGGAGCTTCGTGCGGTAGTAGGGGAACCTCGCGATGAGCCCGCGCGGCGTCGGGCTCGACTCGTCGCGCACCTCGGGCGACTCGGAGATCCCCACCGTCCCGCTGGTCGACGCGACGACGACCCGTCGCGCGCCCGCCGACCGCGCCGCGGCGAGCACGTTGCGCGTCCCTCGGACGTGCACCCCGTGGAGCAGCTCCGCGTCCGCGGGATCCCGCGACACCTTGCCCGCGAGGTGGAACACCCCGTCGGCCCCTCGCGACGCGGCGTCGAGGCTCGCCGGATCGAGCACGTCTCCCTGCGCGACGTGGGCGCCAGGGAGCTCGGGGCGCGAGCCGGGCCGCACGAGCGCGGTGACTTCGTGACCGTCCGCGAGGAGCGCGGCGACGACGTGACGACCGAGGAACCCGGCGGCGCCGGTGACGAGGTAGTGGCTCATCCGAGCTGGAACGCCTTCTGGAAGGTGACGAGCAGGCCGACGTCGTTCGATTTCACGACCCCGGAGAGGAACTCGGGCGGGCCGGGCGTGTACCCCTCCCGCACGATCCGCGTGAACATCTCGGGCGTGGTCTTCAGCACGCAGTCGGCCACGCCGCCCGCGGGCTTGCCGACGACGACGTCGACCTTGTCGGGCGCGACGCGCACCGTCCACTTGGCCTCGTCCTCGGCGCCGAGCGTGAAATAGAAGCTCACCGGCGCGCCGACCGCGCCGCGGACGAACCGCGACGGCAGCTCCCCCATCAGCTGCACGAGCGGGTGCACGCGCGGCGCGTCGTCGAGCTCGCCCGGATCCATCCGCGACAGATCGAGCGCGCCGCCGTCGCGCAGGGCCTCGACCGCGCGCTGCGTGAGCCTCGCGGCCGCGCGCGCCGCCGCCGCCGGCTTGTACCCCGCGGTCATCCGCGACAGCTCGCGCGACGCCAGCACCGGCCCGATGCGCGCGGTCACGTCCCGCCGCGTCGGCACCAGCCGATCGCGCGGCATCGCCTCGTACGTCCCGCCGACCCACACCGGCAGCACGTCGACGCCGTAGCGCAAGGCCAGGTGGCCGACGGCGCCCTTGAACTCCCTGATCTGGCCGTCGGGGCTGCGCGTCCCCTCCGGGAAGATGAGCACCGTCTTGCCCGCCTCGAGCAGCCGCCCGACGTCGCGCAGCGTCTCGCGCAGGCCGGCGTTGCGATCGAGCGGCGCGAGGTTTGTGAAGTTCTCCACGAGCGCCTTCACGACCGGATCCTTCTCGAAGAAGTAGTCGCGCGCCGCGAGCGCCACGAGGTCGGCGCCGTACGAGCCGAGCGCGTGCTTCACGAGCCCCATGTCGAGGTGGCTCGCGTGGTTCGCGACGACGAGCACGTTACGATTGTGCGGGATGAACGCGCGCCCCGTCACGCGCGGGCGCAGCGCCGACGCGTAGAACCCGCGCTGCAGCCACGCGATGGCGTCCTTCGCGCGCTCGCGCACCGGCTCGGGTAGGTCGGGCAAGGAGAGCGGCGCGCGCTCGGGCGGCGGAGCGAGGGTCGACGCGTCGGCGGCCTCGAGGGCGGCCTCGAGCTCGCCCACGGTCTCGGACGCCGCGAGCGCATCCGCGACGTGCACGCCGTCGAGCGCCGCCTCGAGCGCGGCCGAGAGCTCCATCAGCATCAGCGAGTCGAACCCGAGATCGGCCCGCAGCGTGGTCGCGCCGTGGATCTCCGACGGATCGCGCCGGGACAGCGACGCGACCGCGGCGCGCACGGCGGATTTCCGGTGCTGGCCCGGCGAGGAGGGCGGCGCGACGCTCGCGGCGGCGAGGCGCTCGGCGAGCTGCCTCACAAGGGGGCGCTTGACCTTGCGCGTCGCGGTGCGGGGCAGCTCCGCGTCGACGATCAGCGTGAGCGCCGGGCGCAGCGCCGGCGGCAGCTTCGCGACCGCCTCGCGCAGCGACAGGGTCGCCTGGGAGCGGCGCGCGCGCGCGTCGTCCGGCTCGCCGTCGACGGGGCGCGACGGCACGGCGACCAGCGCCACCCGCTCGCCGCCGCGCGCGTCGGCGATGCCGACGATCGAGAGCTCGTGCACGTGCCGGGGCGCGCCGAGCATGGCCTCCAGATCGTCCGGGTCCACGTTCTCGCCGTTCGCCGAGACGATGACGTCCTTCGCGCGGCCGACGATGGTGAGCTTGCCCGCCCGGTCGAAGCGGCCGAGATCGCCGGTGCGCAGCCAGCCGTCCAGCATCACCGCGCGCGTCGCGTCCTCGTCGCCCTCGTACCCCACCATCACGTTCGGTCCGCGCGCGAGCACCTCCCCGACGCCGTCCTTGTCAGGCTCGTGCAGCTTGACGTCCACGCCGGGGATGGCCTTGCCGACGTGCCCGGGCTTCGCGCGCGGCGACGCCTGCGCGACCGTGAGCACGGGCGACGCCTCCGTCAGGCCGTAGCCCTCCGCGAGGTGCAGTCCGAGCCCCGCGAAGAGCTTCGCCGTGTCCTTCGGGAGCGCCGCGCCGCCCGAGATCAGCACCCGCAGCTCACCGCCGAGCGCGCCGTGCACCGCGCCGAAGAACACGCGCCCGAGATCGACGCCGACGTTCGCGCCGAGGAGGCGGTTCGCGCGGAGCAGCGCCTCGAACGCCGACGCCGCGAGCGGGCCCTTCTGCTCGACCTCCGCGACGATGCGCCGCTCGAGCAGCTGCCAGAGCGCGGGCACGCCGACCATCGCCGTCACGCGCGCCTCGCGGAGCGCCGCGCCGAGGCGCTCGCCGTCGAGGTGATCGAGGTACACGACGCGCGCGCCGCGCGAGAACGGCAGCAACAGGCCGCACGTGAACTCGAACGCGTGGTGCAGCGGCAGCACGCTCAGCGTCCGGTCGCGCGACGAGAGCGGGAACAGCGGCCCGAGCGACCCGATGAGCGCGACGAAGTTGCCGTGCGTGAGCGTCACGCCCTTCGGCGTGCCCGTCGTGCCGCTCGTGTAGAGGATGGACGCGACGGTGTCCCCGGTCGGCGCGGGCACGGACGGCGCGACCGCGCCGGGCCACGCCTCGGTCGCCTCGTCGAGGTCCCACACCGGCGCCTCGAGCCCCGCGCCCTCGCCCTCCCGCAGCGCGCGGTCGAAGAGGGCGCCCTTCGCGCGGGAGGCGCGCGCGAGGTTCGAGAGGCGCGCGGCGTCGAGCGCGGGATCGACCGGCACCGCGATCGCGCCCGCACGGAGGATGCCGAAGTACGCGATCGGCCACGCCGGGCCGTTCGCGCCGGCGAGCATCACGCGGTCGCCCGGGCGGACGCCGCGCTCGTGGAGCCGCGCGGCCGTCGCCGTCGCGCGCTCGTGCGCCTCCCTGTAGCTGACGCGCGTGAAGCCGTCGGGCCCCTGCTGCAGGAGCGCCGGCATCAGATCGTAGCGCTCCGCCACGTCGTCGAGCATCGCGAGCAGGTGGTCGTGCGCGCGGAGCGGCTTGGTAGGTTTGTTTACTTTCTCGTCGATCTCCGGCCACACCCACTTCTCGAGGGCGGGCAGCTGCACGTCGTGCATGTACCAGCGCCAGTCGAGGATCTCCGGGCGAAAGTTCAGCCGCTCGCGGTCGACGTCGGAGAGCCGCGCGCGCAGCCCGCGGATGTTCTCGGCCGAGAACACGTACTCGGTCTCGGCCATGAAGGGGATGTACATCTCCCAGATCTCGCCGTTGCGGCGCGCGAGCGACGAGTAGCCGTCGAGCGCCTTCGCCGCCGCGCGCGCGAGGCCCGCCGCGGGCCCGAGGTTCGCGCCCCGGAGCGCGCCGGCCACGCCCTTCGCGAGGCTGGCGATCGCGGGCGCGCCGTGGCGATAGAATTGTTCGGTCGTCACCGGCACGGGCTCGATGTGCGCGAGCACCTGGTTCTTCAGCCAGTTGCCCTTCGCCGACGCGAGCTGGTGGCGCCGCTTGTACAGGCCCGTGAGCTCGATGAGCCGGTGCATCGGGTACGGCGCGACGTCGCTCGACGACAGGTGGAGCCCCTCCGGCGCGGTCCCTTCGAGCAGCGCGGCGAGCGACAGGATCATCCCGCCCGCGACCATGTCGACGGGGATGACGTCGAGCGTGGTCCTCGCGCTCGTCGGCACCTGGATGTGCCCGTTCAGCGCGAGGTAGATGAGCGGGGCCATCGTGTTGATGCCCTCCGTCCAGCTGGGGAACGGGTACGCGACCGAGCTCTCGATCACGCTCGGACGCACGATGCAGAACGGCAGCGGGCGCTCGGCGTCGCGCCCGGCCTGCGCGAGGATCTGCTCGCCGATGCTCTTCGTGTACGTGTAGATGTTGGTGAAGCCCCAGTAGCGCGCGCGCTCCCCGCCCGCGTCGATGAGCCGCTGCTCGAGGAACTTGCGCCGCACCTTCGCGAGCTCGTCCTCGAGCGCCGCGCCGCGCGTCGGCTCGCCCCGGCGCTCGAGCGTCGCCCGCGCCTCCGCGAGGAACGCGCTCTCGCGGAACGCGTCGCCCTGCCGGTGGCGCGCCTGGGCGACCAGATCGAGGCACTCGGCGATCTCGCGCGCGGGCTCCCAGTGCACCGCCTCGAGCTCGCCGTGCTTGGGGAACGGGTGATCGAGCGGGTTCCGCTCGTCGATCAGGCCATCGCGGTACCCGGCCACGTAGCAGGTGCTCGTGTGCAGGACGGGCACGTCGCCGAGCGCCCGCGCGAGCGACACGAGGTTCTGCACGCCGAAGGCGTTGGCGAGCAGCGCCTCGTCGAGCGGCGGGTTGAAATCGACGACGCCCGCCACGTTGACGACCGCGTCGACCTGGCCGCGCAGCGCCGCGAGAGTGGCGTCCGACAGCCCGCAGTTGTGCTTCGAGACGTCGGCGTCGAGGCAGCGGACCTTCTCGCGCAGCAGCGCCTCGAACGCCGCGCCGGGGTGCGCCTCGCGCACGGGGTCGAACGTCGGCGACGGCGCGACGTCCGCCCAGAACCTCGCCTCGCTGTCGGCGCCCTTCTTCGACCGCACGACGAGGTGCACGCGCTCGATCTCCGGGTAGTGGCGGAGCAGCATCGAGAGCCACACCTTGCCGAGGAACCCGGTGCCGCCGACGACCACGATCCGCCGCCCGCGGAGCGCGGCGCCGACGTCGAGGGTCGCCGTCACGCGCCGCTCCCGGAGGCCAGCGTCCGGGGCGCCGGCACCGACACGTCCGCCATCACGATGGGCGGGCAGTGCAGGCACGTCACGTCGAGCGAGCGCGCGGACGTGCCCTTCGCCATCTGCAGCGCCTCGGTGACGTTCGGCGCCGTCTCGTACCCGAACAGCTTGGGCATGTACTCGTTGTCGGCGCCCACCACGATCACGCGCCCGAGGTGCTGGCGCCCCGCCTCGCCCCAGTACCACATGAAGAACGGGTGCGCGGGGTGGTACGCGTTGCCCTTGCGGTACAGCTCGAGGAACGTCGGGTTCTTCGCGAACTGTGCCTCGTAGCGCCTGTGGAGCTCCATCGCGTCACGCGTCTCGGGCAGCAGCCGGTGCACGAAGTCGATGTACGGCGCGTGCTGCGTCTGGTCGAACCTGTCACTCATCGGGTGCAGCACGATCATCGTGCCGCCCTTCTTCACGAGCGGCGCGCCGCGGTAGAGGTTGAACAGGTACCCCTCGGCCATCACCTGCACGAGCAGCGGGTTCAGGTAGGCGTTGACGTTGTACGGCGAGATGTACGGGATGCCGGCGACCAGCACGTCGGCCTGGCCCTCCACGGGCACCGCGTACTGCTCGAAGCACTTCTTCAGCGTCTCCCGGTGCACCGCCTCCGTCTCGCCGGCGAACACGCCCGTCAGCTCGTACGGCGACGGCACGTTGCGGAACACGGCCTCGCGCGCGGCGTCGGGGGACTTGTCGAGCGTGAAGCGCAACAGTGACATCGCCGTCCGCTCGCTCGGTGACAGGTCGTCCTCGTTCTTCGCGAGGAACGACAGCGGCCGGTCGAACATCCGGTTGTTGATGGTCGTCTCGATGGTGAACACGTCGAGCGCCTTGTTCACCACCTTGCCCATGCGCTCGACGATGGTCGACAGCTCGCTCGCCGTCGGATCCATGTAGCTGTGACAGTTGCGCATGGTCTTCGGGTTGTGGTGCGCGCGCAGGCTCTCGTAGCCGCACAGGCCGACCGCGACCGACTTGGGACCGCCGTCCATCGGGACGAGGTTGAGGTTCACGTAGATGAGCAGATCGCTCTCGACGGCCTTCTTGTTGAGCACGACGCGCTCGCCGAGCTCGGTCTCGCCGACGAGGGCCATGCCCTTCGGATCCTCCGCGTCGTGGTTGTAGAGGCGCTTCGGGTAGTACGCGTCGAAGATGCGATCGCCGACCACGTGGCGGATCTCCGGGCCCGTCATGCGCCGGTGCACCGAGGTCGCGATGATCAGCTCCACGTCGTCGACGCCGTGGTCGGACAGCGTGGAGAGGACGTGCGTCAGCACGCGCTCGCGCACGTCGGGGCGGCGCATCGGCGGCAGCGGCAGCGAGATGTCGTCGATCGCGATGACGACCTTCATCCCCGGGCGCAGCTTCGCGTAGAGCGGCGGCGAATTCAGCGGGTGCGTCAGCGCGTAGCGGATGGCGGCGTCCGGGTCCTTCAGGCCGGCGATCGGCGGCTTCGGGTAGATGACGCGCGTGCCCGCGGGCAGATCGACCTCGACGAGCCTGTCGCCCGAGAACAGCACGCGCGGCGCGCTCTTCTTGTCCAGGGTGACGACACAGGGGTGGGTGCTCATTCGAAGACGCCTCGCGCGGGTGAGTGGGGGGCCGCTCGCATCGTCCGACGTCCGCACGACGGCAAGCGCCCAGTTCGGTCGCGTCGGCCGAGGCCAGGGCGCTCGACTGACACGCGTGTCAGTAAACGACTCGCCCCGACGTCGCAAGCGGAAGCGAGCGTGTTGGCTCACGGGCCGCCGGCGTGTACAGGGCGGCGATGACCGAGCGGCGGACGGTGTTGATCCTCGGCAGCGGCGCGCGCGAGCACGCGCTCGCGACGAAGCTGGCCGCGAGCGACCGGGTGGAGCACGTCTGGGTCGCGCCGGGCAACGGGGGCACCGCGCGCGAGCACGAGAACGTCCCGCTCGCGCGCGTCGACGATCCCGCTGAGGTCGTGCGGGTGGCGCGCGAGCTGTCGCCCGATCTCATCGTGGTCGGTCCCGAGGCGCCGCTCGCGGCCGGGTGCGCGGACGCGCTGCGCGACGCCGGGTTCCTCGTGTTCGGCCCGGGCCGAGACGGCGCGCGCCTCGAGGGCTCGAAGGCGTATTTCAAGGAGTTCGCCGCGCGCCACCGGCTGCCGACCGCCGCCTGCGCGACGTTCACCGACGCCGCCGCCGCGCACGCGCACCTCGACGCCGTCGGGCGTCCGCTCGTCGTGAAGGCGGACGGCCTGTGCGCGGGCAAGGGCGTCGTCGTGCCGGCCACGCTCGCGGAGGCGCACGACGCCGTCGACGCGATGCTGACGCGCCGGGAGCTCGGCGCCGCGGGCGCGACGATCGTCCTCGAGGAGCCGCTGCGCGGGTACGAGCTCAGCGTGCACATCCTCACCGACGGGCGCGGGTACCTCATCTTCCCGCCTGCGCAGGATCACAAGCGCATCTTCGACGGCGACCGCGGGCCCAACACGGGCGGGATGGGCGCGTACGCGCCGGCGCCCACGGGCGAGGGCCTGCTGCCGCGCATCGAGGCCGAGATCGTGCGCCCGACCATCCACGGGCTCTTCTCCGACGGCGTGCCGTTCCGCGGGGTGCTGTTCGCGGGCCTGATGATCACCGAGGCGGGCGATCCGATGCTGCTCGAGTACAACGTGCGCTTCGGCGATCCCGAGACGGAGGTGCTGATGGCGATCGCCGACGAGGACGTGCTCGAGCTCTTCACCGACGTCGCGCGGGGCGAGCTCGCGCGGGCCGGCTGGGCGGCGACGTCCGGCTTCGCGGCGACCGTCGTCCTCGCGGCCGAGGGCTACCCCGGCAAGCCCAGTGTCGGCGACGAGATCGCGGGCGTCGACGCGGCGGGCGAGATCGAGGGGGTGTTCGTCCTGCACGCGGGGACGCGCCGCGAGGGCGATCGACTCGTCACGTCGGGCGGGCGCGTGCTCGCGGTGACCGCGACCGCCGACACCCTGCCGTGGGCCGTGTCGCGCGCGTACGAGGGCGTCGCGTGCGTGTCGTTCCGCGGGATGCAGCACCGCCGCGACATCGCCCGACGACCGCTCGAGGGCTGAGCCGACCATGCACGAGCGCCTGCTGACGCGCTTCCGGCCGCCCGCGTCGACGCGGCCGAGGCTGCGCGGCGCGGCGACGGGCGTCAGGGTGCGGTGGCTCGGGACGGCGGGCCATGTGCTCGAGGGCGCGCGCACCACGTTGCTGATCGATCCGTTCGTGTCGCGCCCGTCGCCGCTCCGCGTGCTCCTCGCGCCGCTCGAGAGCGATCCTGCGGCGATCGCGCGCCACGTCCCCTCGCGCGTCGACGGCGTGCTCGTGGGGCACAGCCACTTCGACCACCTGCTCGACGCGCCGGCGATCGCCCTGCGCGCGGGCGCGAAGCTCGTCGGCTCGAGGACGACCTCCGCGTTCGGGAGGGCGGCGGGGCTCACGGAAGCCCAGCTCGTCGAGGTGCCGCCCGAGGGCGCGACGGCGGAGATCGGCGACGCGCGCGTGACGTTCGTGCCGAGCCTGCACGCGCGCCTCGCGCTCGGGCGGGTGCCGTTCGCGGGGGAGGTCGCCTCGCCCCCTCGCCTGCCCGCGCGCGCGCACCGGTACAGGATGGGGGGCGCGTTCGGCTTGTTGGTCGAGCTCGACGGCGTCCGCATCTACCACAACGGCAGCGCGGATCTGGTCGACGCCGAGGTGGCGGGGCTCCGCGCGGACGTCGCGCTCGTCGGGCTCGCCGGGAGGCGGGCGACCGCGAGGTACCTGCCTCGGCTGCTCGGCGCGCTCACGCCGTCGGTCGTCGTGCCGACGCACCACGACTCGTTCTTCGCGCCGCTCGAGGCGGGCGCCCGGCTGCTCCCGGGCGTCGACTTCGGCGGGTTCCTGTCGGACGTCGCCGAGCTCGCGCCCGGCGCGCGGGTGCTCGCGCCCGGCTACGACGACGTGATGGTGGTCGGCGCGGGCGCGGCGCGCGACGCCGCGCTGTGGGACCGATGACGAGCGCGAGGCGGCTCGTCGCCTCGCTGCTCGGCGCGATCGGGCTGCTCGCGGTCGCCGTCGGCCTCGCGCTCTCGCTCGGCTCGGAGCCCGTCTCGTTCGCGCGCGCGCTCGAAGATCCCTCGAGCCTCGACCGCGCCCTCCTGCTCGACGCGCGGCTGCCGCGGGTGCTGCTCGCGGCGGTGGCGGGCGGCGGGCTCGCGGCCGTGGGCGCGGCGCTGCAGGGGCTCCTGCGCAACCCGCTCGCCGATCCGTACGTCCTCGGCGTGAGCGGCGGCGCCGCGCTCGGCGCGACGATCGCGATCACGCTCGGGGTCTCCGCGACGACGTGGCTCGGGGCGCTCGCGCTGCCCGCGGCGGCGTGGCTCGCCGGCCTCGGGGCCTCCGCGCTCGTGTACGCGCTCGCGCGGCGCGCCGGGAGCGCGAGGGGGGCGGCGAGCGGCGCCGACATCCTGCTCGCGGGCGTGATCGTGAACGGCCTCGCGTCGGCGGCCATCACGCTGATGAAGGCGCTGGTGTCGGCCGCGAAGGCGCAGGAGCTGCTCGTCTGGCTGATGGGCTTCCTCGACGTCCCCGCGTGGAGCTCGCTCGGCGCGGTCGCGGCGTGCGTGGCCGCGGGCGTCGCGCTCCTCGCAGGAGACGCGGCCAGGCTGAACGCGCTCGCGCTCGGCGCCGAGCCGGCGGCCCACCTCGGCGTCGACGTCGTCGCGCTCGAGCGGCGGGTCTTCGTCGCCGCGTCGCTCGTCGTCGGCGCGATCGTCTGCGCGACGGGGCTGATCGGGTTCGTCGGCCTCGTCGTGCCGCACGCGCTGCGCCTCGTCGTCGGCGCCGATCACCGCAGGCTCGTGCCGCTCTCGGTCGTCACGGGCGCGGCCGCGCTCGTCGCGTGTGATCTCGCGAGCCGCCTCGTGTTCCGCGCGCTCGGCACGGAGCCGCCGGTCGGCGCGATCACGGCGCTCATCGGGGGCCCGGTGTTCCTCGCGCTCTTCGTGCGGCGCGAGCGCTCATGACGCGACGAGCACGACGCGCGTGATCTCGGCCGGCGCGCCGAGCCGCACGGGCGGCCCGACGATCCCGAAGCCTCGGTTGACGTACAGCGACGACGCGCCTTCTCGGTACAGCCCGCGCGAGTACTTGAGCAGCAGCCCCGCCGGCGCGATCTGCCCGCCGTGCGTGTGCCCGGAGAGCTGCAGGTCGACGCGCGGGCGCGCCTCGTCGAAGAATTTCGGGTTGTGCGCGAGCAGCACGCGCGCGGCGTCGGGCGGCGCGGCGCGGAGCGCGGCGGACAGATCCGGCCCGGGCCCCGGCGCGAAGCGCCTCCCCCACAGATCGTCGACCCCCGCGAGCACGAGCCCCTCGTCGACGAGCCTCGCGTCGTTCACGAGCACGTCGACGCCCGCGCGGCGCATCGCGTCCATCACGCGCGCCATCCCCGCGTAGTGATCGTGGTTGCCCGGGATCGCGACGACGCCCCGCCGCGCGGGCAGGCGTGACAGCCACCGCGCGGCGAGCGGCACGAACTCGGGATCGTGATCGACGAGATCGCCCGTCAGCACGACGAGATCGCCACGCGCCCCCCGCACGAGCTCCTCGAGCGCGCGCAGCTCCGCCTCGCCGGTGAACCCTCCGACGTGGACGTCCGACACCTGCACCAGCGTGAACCCGTCGAGCGCGCGCGGGAGCCGCGGCAGGCGCACCGCGATCTCCTCGATGACGACCTCCCTGCGGGAGACGGCGCCGTACGCGAGCGCGCTCGAGGGCGCGACCGAGGACGCCGCGGCGAGGAGGAGGTCGCGCCGCGCGAGCTCGGT
Source organism: Polyangiaceae bacterium (assembly GCA_020849655.1). Lineage (GTDB taxonomy): Bacteria > Myxococcota_A > Polyangia > Polyangiales > Polyangiaceae > JADLFU01. Next base: position 17,215 of record JADLFU010000005.1, read on the forward strand.
GACCGAGCGGGGAGACACGCCGTCGCGTGCTCTCGCGCGCCCCCACCGCCCGAGGACGAGGGCGCACGCGCACGCGACCAGCAGCACGAGCTGCGGGACCATCGCCCACTGCGCGAGGGGCCGCAGCCACGGCGCAGAGAGGGGCGTCGCCAGCCAGCGCAGCCCCGGCGCGAGCGCGAGCGACGCCTGCGCCACGCCGAGCGCGACGCGATGCCGGCGGCACCACGCGGACGCGGCGAGCAGCGCGCGGAAGAGCCACACGTGCGCCGCGAGCGACAGCCCCACCACCGCGGCGCCCGCGAGCGCGAAGATCGACACGCGAGCGAAGGCCTAGCACCGCCCCGCGAAGCGCGTCAGCGCGTCTTCTTGTCGATGCTGTCGAGCAGCGCGACGCCGCGGAAGACGACCGCGAGGATCTCGAAGTACATCCGACCGATCAGCAGGTAGAGCGCCGCGGCGAACGGGGTCACCACGACCTGGATGAGCGCCGCCATCACGCGCGAGCTGCTCGAGTAGGAGCTCGTGAGCGCGTCGATCGCGTTCCAGAGCCCTCCGCCGATGCCGACGAGCACGCCGAGCACGAGCACCACGAGGAAGATCCCGTAGAGGATGCCGAGGAGCCTCGGCGTCACGTACGCCTCGAACTTGAAATCGAAGAGCGCCTTGCCGAAGGACTTCGCGGCCTCCTGCGGCGCCGCGGGCTGGGGGACGGGGGCCTGCGGCGCGGCCTGCTGCTGCCAGGGTTGTTGCATGATCGGGCACGCTATCATCGGCCGCTGCGCTGGCGCCAGTTCCGGCGCGTCCGCGCGGCGGCGGCGCGGCACCTGCGCTAGGCTCCGATCCTTCTCGCACGAGCCATGAGCCAGCGCTTCCTTCGGTGCCCGCACTGCGGCCTCCCGCACGCCGAGGCCGCCCTCGCCTGCCCCACCAGCGGCAGGCCGATCGAGCGCCCGAAGCCCACGACGGCGCCTCCCCCCGCGCGCGAGAGCGCCCGACCGCCCGCGCCGACGCCCGGCCCTGCGGCGCGCGCCGGCTCGACGCCCGCGCCGTCCGAGCCGCCGCCCGACGCGCGGCGCCTGATCGGGACGGTGGTCGACGGCGTCTACTCCATCGGCGCGCTCATCGGGCGCGGCGGCATGGCGACCATCTACGAGGCGGAGCAGCTCGTGCTCGGCCGCAAGGTCGCGCTGAAGGTGCTCCCCGTGGAGCGGAGCGACGCGCCCGAGGCGCAGCGGAGGTTCCTCCGCGAGGCGCGCGCGGCCTCGGTGCTGAACCACCCGAACATCTGCCAGGTCTTCGACTTCGGCGCGCTGCCCGACGGGCGCCCGTACTTCACGATGGAGCGCCTGTACGGCGAGACGCTGGGAGAGCGCATCGAGCGGGAGGGCGCGCTGCCCTTCTTCGAGGTGATCGACATCGTCATCCAGGCGCTCGCCGGCCTCGGCGCCGCGCACAAGAAGGGCATCATCCACCGCGACGTGAAGCCCGAGAACGTGTTCCTCGTCGCGCGCGAGGGCAAGCCGGCGTTCGTCAAGCTGCTCGACTTCGGCGTGGCGAAGGCTCAGCCGGCCGACGATGCTCCGCCGAGCGACGACACGACCCAGATCACCCGCACCGGCGTCGTGATGGGCACGCCGTACTACATGGCCCCGGAGCAGGCGCTCGGGGATCGTCACTTCGATCCGCGCGTCGATCTCTGGTCGTGCGGCGTGCTCCTGTACGAGGCGGTCACCGGCAAGCGCCCGTTCGGCGCGACCACGCACCACGCGCTCCTGCAGGCCATCATCTCCGACCGCCCCCACCGCGTGACCGAGCTGCGCCCCGGCGCGCCCGGCGAGCTCGAGCTCGTGATCGACAAGGCGCTCGAGAAGGACAGAGAGCGCCGCTACCAGACGGCGGTCGAGTTCATCGGCGATCTGCAGCGCGTGCGAGAGCGCCTCGTCCGGCGCGCGCAGCCGGTATGACGCGCGTGTCTCGACGGCGGAGTCGCCGGGTCACGGGCGACGTGAGCGCGCGCCCCGCAGTCGGGCCGCCCGCCTGGCTTGGCCTTTGCTACGACGGCCAGCTACCCTTCCGTACCACTCGAGGAGATTGATCACCATGCGTTGGACCCAGCTCTTTTCCGTCGTTCCCGCCGCCGTCGCCTTCCTCACCGTCGCGTCCAGCGCGTCAGCCGCCGACTGCCCCGACAGGTCCGGCATCGCCGCGTGCGGCTGCATCGACGTCTCGGCCGAAGGCCAGTGCAAGGTCGAGGTCTCGGGCGGCTGCACGGCGAAGTGCACGCCGTTCTCGTTCGAGGCGACCTGCGAGGCGAAGTTCGACGCGTCGAAGTGCACCGGCCAGTGCACCGGCACCGCCGAGGCGAGCTGCACCGGCTCGTGCCAGAGCGACTGCGAGGCGAAGTGCAACGTGAAGCCCGCAGAGTTCGACTGCCAGGGCTCGTGCCAGGCGTCGTGCGAGGGCGACTGCGACGCGCAGTGCTCGGCGAAATCCTCGGACGGCCAGGCGCAGTCCGAGTGCAAGGCGAGCTGCAAGGGGAGCTGCACGAGCAGCTGCTCGGGCTCGTGCACCGGCCAGAAGCCCGAGGCCGACTGCAAGGCGAAGTGCGAGGGCTCGTGCAAGGGCAGCTGCACGGCGAAGGTCAACGTCGACTGCAACGTCGACTGCAGCAAGGCCGCGACCGCGCAGTGCTTCGCGAACGCGAAGGGCGGCTGCGAGGCGGCCTGCGCGCAGCCCGAGGGCGCGCTCTTCTGCGACGGCAAGTACACCGACTCCGGCAACAACTTCCAGGACTGCGCGGCCGCGCTGAACGCCTTCCTGAAGACCAAGGTCTCCGCGAGCGCGAGCGGCTCGGCAGGGTGTGAGTCGAACGGCACCTGCGAGGCCAAGGGCGAGGCGGGCGCGTCGTGCGGCACCATCGAGCCGCGCGGCCGCAAGGACGTCGTCGGCCTCGGCGCGATGGGCCTGCTGCTCGGCGTCGGCCTGCTCGCGTCGCGCCGCTCGAAGCGCGGCTGAACGGTCGGCGTCACCCGGGGTCCTCGCGGGCCCCGGGCGTCACGCGTGACGTCACACGAGACGCCACGTCGAGCGCCGATTTCGCTAAGCTCCGCGCCTCCCGATGACCCACCGGCACGTCGCAGCCGCCGCCCTCGCCCTCGCCGCCTCGCTCGCTGTCGCGTGCGGCGCGGTCTACCCGGAGATCACGAGCCCGCTCCGGGCCCCGCCCGCGGGCGTGACGCTCGAGCCGCCGCCCCCGGAGAACCTCGTCTACCTCGGCTTCAAGGAGGGCCAGGCGCCCGAGCGCACGCGCGACGGGCGGCCGTGGCACGAGCTCGGCTCGAAGCTCCCCGATCCGTTCGCGATCCTCTACGTGAACGGCAAGGAGCTCATCAAGACCAACCCGCAGTCCTCGACGCTCAACCCGACGTGGCCTGACGCCGCGAAGGGCAACTACCGCATCGAGAAGACCGACAAGCTGCGCGTCGAGATGTGGCAGTCGGGCCTCGTCAACGCGCCGATGTGCGTGAAGGATCTCGGCACCCCGGACGCCGAGTGGCTCGCGGCGCGCCAGGTCAGCATCAACTGCCCGTCGGGCGCGCGCGTCGTCCTGCACTTCGCGCCGGCGGAGGGGCAGCTCGGGTACGGGTTCTACTTCGAGCTGCGCACGCAGGCCGTGTTCGTGTCGCGCGTGTACCAGGAGTCGCCCGCGGCGCGCGCGGGCGTCGCCGTCGGCGATCAGATCCTGATGATGGGCGACAAGCCCGTGAAGCTGATGAGCTCGGGCGAGATGCAGAGCTACGTCAACGCCGGCAAGGTCGAGGGGATCAAGCTGCAGCTGAAGAAGCGCGGCGGCGAGACGGTCGACGTCGAGCTGAAGGAGGGCGGCGTGTACCCGCTGTTCTCGGAGACCGCCACGGTCGCGAAGTGAGAGCGGGCCACGCGAGCCGCACCGCGCGCTGGGTCGCGGGCCTGCGCGCGGCGGCCGCCGGGCTGTCGGGCGCGCGCGCGGCCGCCCGCGACGACGTCGCGCTGTCGCTGTTGCCGCGGCGGGTCGCGGCGCTCGCGCGAAGGGTGCGCCGCGGCGGGACGCCTGGCTACCTCGCGCTCGACGCGCTGACGCTGGGCCTCACCTCGGACGTCGTCTTGCGCACGCTGCGCCTCGACGACGTCGTGACGGCGGGCGTCGTGCGCGGCGTGAGGCAGATCGTGCTGCTCGGCGCCGGCTACGACGCCCGGGCGTACCGCATGGAGGGCGTGGAGCAGGCGACGTTCTTCGAGGTGGACTTCCCCGACACGCAGGCCGACAAGCGCGCGCGGCTCGCGGGGCACGCGGCTCGGGCGCGCGAGGTGCGCCACGTCGGCGTCGACTTCCTCACGCAGACGATCGACGCGGCGCTGCTCGACGCCGGCCTCGATCGCGGCGCTCCCTCGGTGTTCCTCTGGGAGGGCGTGACGATGTACCTGCCCCCCGACGCGCGGCGCGCGACGATCGCGGCGGTCGCGAGGTGCGCGGCGCCGGGCAGCGATCTCGCGCTCACCTACTCGCGACGCGAGGACGTCTCGCGCCCGCTGCTCGGGTTCGCCCACCTCGCGAGCCACGCGATCGGCGAGCCCCTCGACGGCTACGTCACGCGAGCGCAGCTGTGGCGCGAGCTCGACGGCGAAGGCTTCGAGGAGATCGAGGACTCCCAGGGCCCCGACTGGGCGCGGCGCTACTGGCCCACGGCGCCGAGGCTGCTCGACCCGGTCTGGGAGCGCATCGCCATCGCCCGCGCGCGCTCGCCCCTCGGATGAGAAACTCTTCATCCCGCGGCCCGCGCCGCGATTTCCCGCCCGCGAGCGCGCGTCGCCTGGTTGGCAGGCACGGGACGCCGTGCCAGCATGAGCGGGTCAGAGGTGAGCCGACACGAGAGCACCGTGCCCATCGCGCTGTGGCTGTGCGCCGCGGCGGTGGTCCACTACGCCTCGTACCAGGGCGCCGGAGCCGCCGCGGAGGTGGGCATCGGGCGGCTCGATCTGCGCACCTTCGTCGCGACCGTCGCCGGCACGGTCGGCGGGGGACCAGGCGACGCCCTCGAGGTCACGTTCCAGCCCGTCGAGGCGCGCCCCTCCGAGCCCGAGCCGGAGCCCCCGAAGCCCGACGCCGATCCCTCGGCCGATCCCTCCGCGGCGCCGGATCCCTCGATCAAGCCCGACGAGAAGCGCGAGCGCCAGAAGCCCAAGGCCCCCCAGAAGCAAGCCGAGAAGGAGCCGGAGCCGCCGAAGGCGCCCGAGCCCAAGAAGGATCCGCCCAAGCTCACGCTCCCGCCCGTCGCGGCGACGCCTCCCCCTCCCCCGCCGCCCCCGGCCGATCAGAAGCGCGTCTCGGTCGAGCAGCACGTCGAGGACAAGACCCAGAAGCCCAACCCCACCGCGGAGTTCCAGGGCGAGCACGCCAACCACGTGAAGGAGCAGACCCAGGCGCGCATCACCAACCTCGAGGTCAACGATCCTGACACGCGCCCCGCCGCGGCGAAGCCGTCGAGCGCCGCCGGCAAGGAGCCCGGAGACAGCGACAAGCACAAGGTCGCCGACGCCTCCGACGCCGAGGGCACGAAGCGCGCGCCGGGCGAGGCGTCCTCGAAGGATCACGCCAGCCTCGCGACGACGCCAGGGAAGGCGGCGACCGCGGCGCAGCCGGCGGCGAAGGGCGCGCTCCCCACCGCCGACAAGGCGGGCGAGGACGGCAAGGCAGGCCCGAAGGTCGCGCGAGAGGCGCCGCGATCGGCGCCGCCCATCCCGGCCGCGGAGGCGAAGGCCCCGCCTCCCTCCCCCGACGGCGCGTCGAGCGACAAGGGCACGTACTCCGTCAGCCCGTTCGCGAAGGCCGAGGCGAAGCCCGCAGGCTCGGCCCAGGCCGCGACCGCCGGGCGCGCGGGCAGCGAGGTCAAGAGTGACAAGCTTTACACCATCCCGAAGTGGGGCGGCGGCGCCGGACCGGACGGTACGAGGTTCAACCTGACGCCCGGCGGCGCGCTCGCCGCGATCGGCGAGGGCACCGTGAAGCGCGAGCGCGCGGCCGACGGCGAGCGCCGACGCTCCGCCCACCGCGGCCCGTGGAAGCCCTCCGGCCTCGATCGCATCAAGCAGCAGATCGAGAACTACGTCGCCACCGTGAAGCTCGGCAACACGACCGCGCTGAACACCGCGGCCGTCCCCTTCGCGCGGTACCTCCACCACGTGCACAACCGCCTGCACCCGCTGTTCGCGGACGAGTTCCTCGACTCGCTCGACTCGCTCCCGACCGATCACGCGCTCAACCAGCCGCACCTGCGCACGGTGCTCGAGGTCGCGCTCGACAAGGACGACGGGCGCATCATGAAGATGGGCATCACGCGCACGAGCGGCGTCACGGCCTTCGACATCGCGGCGCTCGACGCGATGGATCGCGCGGGGCCCTTCGGCAAGCCGCCCGAGGCCATCCTGTCGCCCGACGGGCGCGTGTACCTGCACTGGGAGTTCCACCGCAAGCGCGAGGTCGCCTGCATGACGGCGAACGCGCGGCCGTACATCCTCGCGAGCCCGCCCGATCCGGGCGGCGCTCCGAAGCCGCTGCCGGGCCCGCGCGTGCCGGACGGTCCACACGAGAAGGGCGCCCCTCCGCCGTCGCGCGAGGGCAAGAAGGATGGCGGACGCTCCGACCACGCACCCGGCTGAGCCGGACGATCGCCCGCGTGTGTCCTGGGTCGAGCCGTCGCTCGAGGCGCTGACGCTCGCGCGGGTGCGCCGGGTCGCGTGGCTCGCGGTCGCGGCGACGCTGCTCTCGCGCGCGCTCTTGCCCGCGCTGCGCGGCGCGGTCGTGGGCGACGCGTGGATCGCGCGGGCGGAGTGGGCGGCGGGCGCGCTCGCGCAGCTCTTGCTGCTCGCCTTGACGTACGTGATGGGCCTCGCGTGCCTCGCCACCGCGCGGACGCGTGGCGCCTCGCTGCTGTACCGTGCGTCCGCCACGACCACGGCGGCGACGGTGACGCTGCTGGCGACGATGGCGGCGTTCGCGCCGTTGACGGGCGTCGTCGCCGTGGCCCTCGGCGTCGCGGCGGTGGCGACAGGGATCCTCGGCGCCGCGCAGGCCGTGCAGGTGCCCGCGTCGCGCGCGCTCGGCCTCGTGCTCCTGCTCCTCTCGGTGTCGTCGGCCACGCGCCAGCTGGGCGCGCACTTCGCGGAGCAGGCGGCGCTGCGCGGGCTGCTGCGCGTGCTCGGCGCCGCGCGCTGGGTGGCGACGGCGGCCTTCGCGCTGCAGGCGCTCACGGCGCTCTTCGCGCTCCTCTGGCTCGCGACGCGGGAGCGGCGCGCGGCGTCGCTGTGGACGTCGGTCGCGACGGCCGCCGCGCTCTTCGCGTCGTTCTTCGCGGTGCACGTCGACCGCCTCCAGGACAGCCCGGCGCGGCTCGTCGTCGCGCGGGCGACGCTCGCGCTCGCGCGCCCGCAGCTGGCGTTCGCGCCGGTCGGCATGGTCACGTTCGTCTCGTCGCTGACCACGCTGCTCGCGCTGGCGGCGCTCCTCGGCCGGGGCAGCCGCGCCGACGTGCTCGCCGCGCTCGCGCTCGCGCTCGTCGGCGGCGCGGACGCCGACCTGCCGCTCGCTGGCCTCGCCCTCGCGGTCGGGGCGCTCGCCGCGGGGCTCGTCGGCCCGGTCGCGCGCGACGGGGGGTCCGCAACATTTTCCACCTGAGCCACGCCTTTGCGTGGAAGTCGCGCTGCGCTCGCTCGGCTGCTGGGGCTTCGCCGCCGGGCGTGTGTCTTGCTAGGGTCACGGGGTTCGCACATGGAGAAGCCCAAGACGCCTCCCGCCGGCACGCTCGTCGGCCTCTCCGCGCCCACGGACGAGCCCGCCTCGCAGCCCTCGATCCCGTCCGTGCCCTCCATCCCCATCGGAGACGTGCTCTCGGTCGCCGCGCCCTCCGTGCCGCCCCCGGCGTCGCAGCTCGCGACCGCGTACATCGGCGTCACGATCGACGGCCGGTACAAGATCGAGTCGATCCTCGGCGAGGGCGGGATGGGCGTCGTGTACGCCGGCCGTCACAAGGTCATCAACAAGCGCGTGGCCATCAAGGTGCTCCGCGCGGACATGTCGCGCGACAGCGAGATGACCGAGCGCTTCCTCCAGGAGGCCCGCGCGGCCTCGAGCATCGGCCACCCGCACATCATCGACGTCAGCGATTTCGGCGTGCTGCCGGACGGGTCGGCGTACTTCATCATGGAGTTCCTGGAGGGCCGCTCGCTCTCGGACCTGCTGAAGGCCGAACGCCCGCTCCCCACCGAGCGCCTCATCCGCATCGCGCGCCAGATGGCCGACGCGCTCGGCGCGGCGCACGCGCAGGGCATCGTCCACCGCGATCTGAAGCCCGACAACGTGTTCCTCGTGACGCGCGGCTCCGAGAAGGACTACGTCAAGATCCTCGATTTCGGCATCGCGAAGGTCGCCACGAGCAGCAACACGAAGCTCACACGCGCGGGGACGGTGTTCGGCACGCCGCACTACATGTCGCCGGAGCAGGCGGCCGGCGCGCCGGTGGATCACCGCACCGATCTCTACGCGCTCGGGGTCATCCTCTACGAGCTCGCGGCGGGGCAGGTGCCGTTCGACGCGGACAACTACATGGGGATCCTCACCCAGCACATGTACAAGGCGCCGGTGCCCATCCGCGCGATCGTCCCGCCGATCGGCGCGGACGTCCCGCCGGGGCTCGAGGCCATCGTGCTGAAGCTGCTCTCGAAGAAGGTCGAGCAGCGCTACGAGTCGATGGCCGAGCTCGTCGAGGAGCTCGACACGTTCGAGAAGGGCGGGATGCCGCGCGCGGTGAGCGAGATGATCGCCCGCAGCGGCTCGTTCAACGTCCCGGCCGACTACTTCGGCAACGCCTCGCGCATGGGCGACATGCTCCCCGGCTCGCCGAAGGCGCGGCGCGCGCAGTGGCCGCTCTACGCCGGGGTCGCGGGCGTCTGCGCTGCGATCGGCATCGTCGGCGCCATCTTCGCTTTGGGCTCGACCGGCAAGGCAGAGCAGCCTCCCGGGGCGCCGAGCGCGGCCGCCGCTCCCCCTCCGTCGGCGTCGTCCCAGCCGGCGGTCGAGGTGGCGCCCGTCGAGCCAGCGAAGCCCGCGGGCAAGCAGGTGCTCGTCATCGCGCAGCCGATCGACGCCGAGGTGTTCCAGGGCGACGCGCTGCTCGGCAAGGTGCCGGTCACCGTGAGCGTGCCCGAGGGAGGCCGGGTCTCGGTCGAGATCAAGCGCGCAGGCTTCGTCCCGCAGACCCTCGAGCTCGACGGCTCCAAGGCCCGCGAGGAAATCAAGCTCGTGAAGGAAGTACGGCAGGGAGGCGGCAAGGTCCCCGTCGGGGCGCCGCCCGCGGCCGGCCCGAAGCCCGGCGGCAAGCGCGTCGGCGACGTCATCGATCCCTGGGCGAAGTGATCCAGGCGTCGCTGAAGAGCGAGCAGCTCCGGGCCGCGCTCGACCGCTACCTCGCGTCGGGCGATCGGCTCGTGTTCTCCTTGCTGACCCGCCACGGAGGGCTGCCGGGGCCGAAGCCGAACCACGAGCTCGCCGCCGCGTTCGCGAGCGAGCTGCTCGGGCGAGGGCGCGCGGGCGACGGCGTGCTGCGCGAGCTGCTGGCCGGCGACGCCGACACCGTCCGGGCGACGCTGCCCGTGGTGTTCTTGCCCGTGGTCGGGGCCCACGCGCTCGCGGCGCGGCTCGCCGCGGGGTTCGACGCGAGGGCGAGCGCGGCGGCGCTGTCCGACCTCGCGAGCGACGTGCGCAAGGTCGTGCGCGACGGGGTGGTCGCCGCGCTCGTCGGCGTCGCCGGGCGCGTCGATCTCCTGGGTGTGCCCGAGCTGCGCGAGGGGTTCCTGGCGAAGTCCGTGCTGCTGGAGGCGCTCTCGACGCGATCGGTGTGCGACCGCGTCGCGCGCCCGGCCGAGCTCGTCGCGCTCCTCGACGCCGCGGCGACCGAGATCGTCGACGCGCCGCGCTCGAGCGAGCGGTCGCAGGGCCGGCGCAGGCTGCTCGAGGCGATCGGCGAGACCGCGCCGGTGTTCTTTCGCTTTCCCGAGGCGCGCGCGTGGCTGATCGGGGCCGCGGGCACGCCGTCACCCGAGCTCCGCCTCGCGCTCGAGCGGGTCGTCTCGACGGTGCAGCGCCAGGGCGTCGCCTCGAGCGAGCTCGATCCCGTGCGCGCGGCGCTCGACGCGTCCGCGCCGACGCGCCGCGATCCGCTCAGCTACAAGGGCCCGACGCGCGGGCGAGGTCGCAAGCGCGATCGCCGCGCCGAGCGCAAGTAGCGGCGCGCGGCCCGCTGCGCCCGCCAGCTCACGGCGGCGGACCGCCGTCGACCGCCTCCTCTTCGGCGATCGCGCGGGCGAGCGAGCGCTTCGCGACGCGCGACACGAGCGCGATCGCGACGACCGAGGCGAGCCCCATGAACACGAGCGCGCCGAGCGGCTTGTCCTGCTTGTCGGCCGCGAGATCGGTCGCGCTCTTCACGAGGGAGCCGACGTACACGTGCACCGCGTTCATCGGCAGCATGCCGACGCCCGTCGCGACGGCGTGCTGCCAGGGCTTGAGCGCCGTCGTGCCGAACACGAAGTGCAGGAGGTTCTGCGGCATCACCGGCGTCGCGCGGACGAGCAGCGTGATCTTGAGCCCGTCGCGCGCGACGAGCCGCTCGATCGCGCGCCCCGCCCGCGTCTCGGTGAACTCGGGCCGCGGCAGGACGCGGAAGATGCCCCTGCCCGCGAAGAACGCGCACGTCGACGCGAGCGTCACGCCGACCGCCGCGATCACGAGGCCGGCGGAGAGCCCGTAGACGTACCCGGCGATGCCGTTCATCAACCACGTGGGCATCGCGAGCAGCGCGGCGGCCGTCTGCGCGCAGTAGAACCACGGCACCCCGGCGAGCCCGCGCGCCCGCAGCTCCACCATCAGCTCGACGAGCAGGTCGCGGAAGCGCGGGCTCTTCAGCGCCGCGAGCGGCAACAGGACGACGACGGCGAGCAGCGCGACGCCGCGCGCGCGCTTGCCGAGAGACCGGAGGTCGGGCCGCAACGCGCGGAGCATACCGGAGTAGCCTCGCCGGCGATGAGCCTCCTCATCCTCGTTCGTCATGGGCAGGCGTCGTTCCTCTCGGACGACTACGACAGGCTGTCCGAGCGCGGCGAGGCGCAGGCGCGTCACGTCGGCGCGTGGCTCCGGCGCACGGGCGTCGTGCCCACGTCCGTGTTCGCGGGGCCTCGCCTGCGGCAGCGAGAGACCGCGCGCCTCGCGCTCCTGGAGCTCGGCGCCTCGACCGCCGTCGCGCCGCTCGACGAGCTCGACGAGCACCACGCGGGCGCGCTGCTCTCGGAGCACCTCCCCGCGGTCGCGGCGGCGAGCCCGGACCTCGCCCGTCACGCGGCGGCCTTCGCGTCAGCCGGCGCCGAGCGCGCGCGGTACGCGGAGCTGATGCTGCGAGACGCGATGGCGCTGTGGCGAGAAGGGCACCCCGCGACCGGCGGCGTCGAGTCCTTCTCGGCGTTTCGCGCGCGGGCGCGGCGCGCGCTCGAGCGGCTGACCGCGAGCGACGCGCGGGGGCAGACGGTGCTCGCGTTCACGTCGGGCGGCACGATCGGCGCCATCGTCGGAGCGGTGCTCGAGGTCGCCGACCAGCACGCGCTCGAGCTCGGGTTCGCGTCCGAGAACGCGAGCTGCACCGAGATCGCGTTCAGCGGCGCGCGCCGCTCGCTCCGCAGGCTCGGCGTCTCACCGGAGCTCCCCGCGGCCCTGCGCACGATGCGCTGATCGCGCTGTCGACCCGCGCGCGCCCGGTCCATGCTCGCCGGCATGAGCGACACGCACACGAGGCCGGGCCTCCCCGAGATCGACACGACCGAGCGCGGCGGCAAGCGCGACGGGATCGAGCAGCGGAGCGATCGCCGCCTGTTCTTCCAGGTGCTCGTGCTCGACGCCCCGGACTGCGACGGCGACGCCCTGGCCGCGCTGCTCGCCGCGCGCCTCGCCGAGCGGCGCATCCCGAGCGTCGTGTACGCGGACGCCGCGAGCCCGTCCGGCTTCGGCCTCGCGACCTGGAGCGAGGATCCAGCCGACTTCGTCACGAAGGTCCGCCCCCTCTTCTCGCGCAGCGTGGGCGGGGCGCTCGCGTCGGCGCGCGTCCGCGACGGGTGGCAGATGCTCGGCCGCACGTACTCGCAGGGGCACGAGCCCGAGCTCGAGTTCGCGCTGCTCGAGCGCCCCGTGCGCAACCTGCTGAACCCGGCCTTGCCGTGGCACGTGTGGTACCCGCTCCGCCGCACCGGGCCGTTCTCGCGCCTCGAGCCGCACGATCAGAGCGTCATCCTGCGCGAGCACGCGTCGCTCGGCATGGCGTACGGGCAGGCCGGCCTCGCGCACGACATCCGCCTCGCGTGTCACGGCATCGACGCGGGCGACAACGAGTTCGTGATCGGCCTCGTGGGCCCCGCGCTGCACCCGCTCTCGCACCTCGTGCAGGCGATGCGCAAGACGCGCCAGACGGCCGAGTTCGTCGCGAAGATGGGCCCGTTCTTCGTGGGCCACGTCACGGCGCGCGTGCCCGGCTGATGCTACCGTGGGCGCCTCCATGCAAGCCCTGACACCCGAGGCGCCCGTCGTCGCCGAGGTCGAGCGCGCGACGGAGGAGGCGCCCGCCCTCGACTCACCCGCGCTCTACATCAACCGAGAGCAGTCCTGGCTCGAGTTCAACGCGCGCGTGCTCGCCGAGGCGGAGGGCAAGGGGGTGCCGCTGTACGAGCGGCTCAAATTCCTCGGGATCGTCGCGACGAACCTCGATGAGTTCTTCATGGTGCGCGTCGCGGGGCTGAAGCAGCAGCTCGTCGGCGACATCGCGGAGCTGCCGCCCGACGGCCGCACACCGTCCGAGCAGCTCGCGCTGATCCGCGCGCGCGCGCACGAGCTGACGGACGAGGCGTACAGGGTGTGGAGCGACCTCGTGCGCCCGTCGCTCGCGAAGGAGGGCGTCGTCATCGTGCACCCGGAGGAGCTGGCGCCGGAGGAGCAGGAGCTGATCGACAAGCGGTTCCGGTCCGACGTGTTCCCGGTGCTCACGCCGATCACGATCGACCCGAACCACCCCTTCCCCCACCTGCGCAACAAATCCATCAACCTCGGGATCCAGTTCTCGCGCGAGCAGGAGGGCGTCGACGTCGGGTTCGGGGTCGTGCAGGTGCCCAACGTGCTGAACCGCCTGATGCCCGTGAGGGTGGCGGGCGCGCGCGCGGCGTTCGTGCTGCTGGAGGACGTGATCGCGAGGCACGTGCGCGACCTGTTCCCCGCGTACCGCCTGAAGGGCACGTACGCGTTCCGCGTCACCCGCAACTGGGACATCGAGGTCGACGAGGAGGAGGCCGAGGATCTCGTCCAGACGATCCAGCAGGAGCTCCGTCGGCGCGATCGCGGCGCGGCGGTGCGCGTCGAGATCGCGGGCTCCATCGGGGCCGGCTCGCTGAAGCGCCTGTGCCGCGCGCTGAAGGTCGACGACACCGACGACATCTACCGGGTGCCCGGCCCGCTGCACCTCGCGGACATCGGCGCCGCCGTCGCGCGCGACGATCGCCGGGATCTCCGCGACGATCCGGTGACGCCGCAGATCGCCCGCGCGTTCCGCGACGCGGACGATCCCCTGGCGGTGCTCCGCGAGCGCGACGTGCTCTTGCACCACCCGTACGAGAGCTTCGACACGGTCGTCGAGCTCGTCTCGCGCGCGGCCGACGACCCGAACGTCCTCGCGATCAAGCAGACCCTGTACCGCGCCGGCGGCGACTCGCCGATCGTCAAGGCGCTCGCCCGCGCCGCCGAGAACGGCAAGGAGGTCACGGCCATCGTGGAGCTGCAGGCGCGGTTCGACGAGGAGTCGAACATCCGCTGGGCGACCGCGCTCGAGAACTCCGGCGTGCACGTCGTCTACGGCCTGGCGGGGCTGAAGACCCACGCGAAGGCGATGCTCATCGTGCGCCGCGAGAAGGAGAAGCTGCGGAGGTACGTGCACCTCTCGACCGGCAACTACAACCCGGTGACGGCGCGGTTCTACACCGATCTGTCGCTGCTCACGGCGCGCGAGGAGATCGTCGACGACGTCTCGGCGCTGTTCAACCTGCTGACGAGCTACAGCGCGCCGCCCAAGTGGAGCGCGCTCGTCGCCGCGCCGCTCGGCCTGCACGAGGCCGTGCTCAGCCTCATCCACCGCGAGGCGGAGCACGCGCGCGCCGGGCGTCCCGCGCGGATCGTCGCGAAGATGAACTCGCTCGTCGATCACGACGTCATCGTCGCGCTCTACGCGGCCGCGCAGGCGGGCGTCGAGATCACGCTGCTCGTCCGCGGCATCTGCTGCCTGCGCCCCGGCGTGCCCGGCGTCTCGGAGCGCATCACCGTGCGCGCCGTCGTCGACCGGTTCCTCGAGCACGCGCGCGCGTTCTCGTTCGCGAACGGCGGCAACGAGGAGGTGTTCCTCTCGAGCGCCGACTGGATGCCCCGCAACTTTCACAAGCGCGTCGAGGTGCTCGTGCCCATCGCCGATCCCCAGCTGCGCGCGCGCGTCAGCGGCGAGATCCTCGCGACCCAGGCCGCGGACAACGTCAAGGCGTGGCAGCTCGGACAGGACGGCCGCTACGCGCGCGTGGATCCGGGCGACCCCGCGGTGCGGAGCCAGGCGCGCTTCGTCGAGCTCGCCCGCGAGCGCGCGAAGGAGGCCGACGTCACGCCGCGCGGCCCTCGCCGGTGGCTGCCCCAGGAGCCGCTCGGCCCGGTCGACCGGCCGCGCAAGAAGAAGAAGAAGCTCGAGACGCCGCCCGTGTCGGGGCGGTGATCGTTCCTGACCAGGCGAGCGTCCGCGAGCCCGCTCACCCACGCTCCGGACGCTGCCTGCGCTACCTCCCGCGCCACCTTCGGTCCGGCCCGACGTCGACGTGGATGAACCTGTCCTGCGCCTTGTCGTACTGGCCGATGCCGCCCTTCCACCCGAGCGCCTCGACCTCCTTTCGCATCTCCTTCGGGGTCATCCCCTCGACGCGAAAGTCGAGGGCGTGCCCGAGCGAGTGCTGGCTGTGGGAGGCCACCCGGCGCTCCTTCTTCCGGAGCTGCTCGTTGAGCTTCGGGCTGCGGTAGCCGCTCACGAGCTCGATGCGGACGAAGCCGCGCTTCTTCGCGAGCGCGCGCAGGACGTCGAGCAGCCTGGGCGCGATCGGGACGGCCTCGCCGGTGATGCGATCGCCCACGAGCGCCGACATCCGCTCGGGCGTCGGCGTGGCAGGGCCGAGCAGCTCGCTCTCGCCCGTGTGGATGTTCACGAGGCGCGCCTGCGCGTCGGGGGGAGGCGGCGCCGCCACGGGAGGCGCGGGGGCTGGGGCGGCAGAGGCGCTCGCCGACGCAGGCGGCGCGACAGCGGGCGCGGGGCGATCGATCGCCGGGTACGAGGGCACGAGGATCGCCGCGAGCGCCCCCAGGCTGGCGAGCGCTCGCGAGACAGGTCCCGTCGTCACGGGCCCGGAGATCAGCTCGCGACGGGCTTCGGCGGGCCGAAGATCGACGAGCCGCGGCGCTTGTCCTTCGACGCGCGCTCCTTGTCGGCCCAGGTCGGGATCACGATCTTCTCGCGGTGGGGCAGCGCCCTGCCCTCCCAGAGCGCCGCGAGCTCCTCGGCGTCGATCGTCTCGCGGTCGAGCAGCGCCTCGGCCGTCGCGTCGAGCACCGCGCGCTTGTCGCTGAGGATGTCGGTCGCGCGCTGCTCCGCGGCGAGCACCATCGTGCGCACCTCGTCGTCGATCTGCATGGCCATCTTCTCGGAGAACTCGCGGCGGTTCATCGAGAAGTCGCGCCCCATGAACGGGTTGCCCTCGTCGTCGCCGCCGTAGTTCACCGGGCCGATCGCCTCGCTCATGCCGAACTCGGTGACCATGCGGCGGGCGATCTGCGTCGCGCGCTTGATGTCGTTCGACGCGCCGGTCGTCGTCTGCCCGAAGACGAGCTGCTCGGCGACGCGCCCGCCCATCAGGACCGCGAGCCGCGCGACCGCCTGGTCGCGGCTGATGGAGTACTGGTCCTCCTTGGGCAGGCTCTGCGTCAGGCCGAGCGCGGGCCCGCGGGGGATGATGGTGACCTTGTGGACAGGGTCGGCCGCAGGCGCGAGCGCCATGCCGACGAGCGCGTGGCCGGCCTCGTGCCACGCCGTCGTCTTGCGCTCGTGCTCGCTGATGATCATCGAGCGGCGCTCGGTGCCCATCATGACCTTGTCCTTCGCCATCTCGAAGTCCTGCATCACGACCTGCTCGCGGTCGAAGCGCGCGGCGAGGAGCGCCGCCTCGTTGACGAGGTTCTCGAGGTCGGCGCCCGCGAAGCCCGGCGTGCCGCGCGCGATCGTCTCCAGCTCGACGTCGGGCGAGACCGGCACCTTGCGCGTGTGGACGCGAAGGATCTCGGTGCGGCCCTTCACGTCGGGGCGCGGGACCGTGATGCGCCGGTCGAACCGGCCGGGGCGCAGGATCGCGGGGTCGAGCACGTCGGGGCGGTTCGTGGCGGCGATCATGATCACGCCCTCGCTCGACTCGAAGCCGTCCATCTCGACGAGGAGCTGGTTCAGCGTCTGCTCGCGCTCGTCGTGGCCGCCGCCGAGGCCCGCGCCGCGGTGCCTGCCGACGGCGTCGATCTCGTCGATGAAGATGATGCAGGGCGCGTGCTTCTTCGCCTGCTCGAACAGATCGCGCACGCGGCTCGCGCCGACGCCGACGAACATCTCGACGAAGTCGGAGCCCGAGATGCTGAAGAACGGCACGCCCGCCTCACCCGCGATCGCGCGCGCGAGCAGCGTCTTGCCGGTACCGGGCGGCCCGACGCACAAGACGCCCTTCGGGATGCGGCCGCCGAGGCGCTGGAACTTCTTCGGATCCTTCAGGAAGGCGATGATCTCCTCGACCTCGTCCTTCGCCTCGTCGATGCCGGCGACGTCGGCGAACGTCACCTTGTTCTGCGACTCGTTCAGGAGCTTCGCGCGGGACTTGCCGAAGCTCATCGCCTTGCCGCCGCCCGCCTGCAGCTGGCGGATGAAGAAGTAGAACATCAGCACCATCACGCCGAGCGGCAGCAGCGTCATCAGCACCGGCATCCACAGGCCGTTGCCCTCGTCCTTCGCGTAGGTGACCTTGACGTTGTGGTCGAGGATCTCCTTCGTGATCGAGTCGCCGACCGGGCCGACGGTCTTGTAGACCTCCTTCTTCTTGGTCGCAGGATCGACGACGGTGAAGGAGTACTCGCGGTCCTTGATGTCGACCTTCTCGACGTGGCGCTCCTCCGGCTTCGCGCGGACGAGCGACATGAAGTCGCTGAACGCGGCCTGCTCGGTGCGAGACGCGCCCGGCTCGACGTACTGCCAGAGCGCGACGAACGCGAGGAGGATGAGGACCCAGATGAGGAGCGTCTTCTGCGATTGCTTCACGGCGAGGGGACCAGCGGTTCGAGGTGCACGAGCGGGGACGGCGCTGCGGGGCGGAGCTTGCCACCCCGGCGCGACGACGTCTAATCCTGAGCGTCGTCTTCGGCGCCAGCACAGGTCGTAACCACGAATCCGCGCTCGTCCAACGCCACCCAGCGATCTCCGTCGGGCGTCCGTACGAGCACCGCGCGCCCCGCGCGGTCGACCATGCGGCGGTGCTTGCGGCCGAGCCCCCGAGGCCACGCGGCGTCGGGCAGGCGCGCGAGATCGTCGGCCAGATCGTTCAGGTGCTCGACCACCCTGGGCGAGAGCTCCCGCAGCAGCGGCAGCACGCGCGCGCGCACCGCCGCCCTCGCGAACCGCGGGTGGAGGTTGCTCGGATCGACGGCGGAGGGCACGCGGTGGCGCGCGAGGTGCGCCTCGACGTCGCGGCGGGTCGCGAGGCAGAGCGGACGGATCCATGGCCCGTCGCGCGGCGGCAAACACGCGAGGCCGCGAGGACCGGAGCCCGACAGGAGGCGCAGGAGCAGCGTCTCCGCGCGATCGTCTGCGTGGTGGGCGGTCGCGATCGAGCGCGCGCGCGCCGAGGAGGCCGCTGCCAACCGGGCCCCTCGCCGCGCGTCGCGCGCCCGCGCGTGGAGGTTCGGCCCTGGGCGGACGTCGACCCGCGCCACCTCCAGCTTCACGCCGTGGAGCGCGCAGCGCGTGCCCACCAGCGCGAGCTCGTCCGAGACGTCGCGCAGGCCGTGGTCGACCGCGCACGCGGCCAGCGAGAACCCCACCCGGCGCCGGAGGAGGGCGAGCGCGTCGAGCATCGCCATCGAGTCGAGCCCGCCGGAGACGGCCGCGAGCACGACGTCGCCGGGCGAGACCAGCGCGTGCCGATCGATCGCCCGCCGGACGAGCGTCGTGAGGCTCGGCGCCGTCACCGGGCGCGACGCCGTCGCGCGAGCGTCGCCAGGCCGAGCAGCGCGAGCGGGGCGAACGACCCCGCGCCCGGCGGCGTCGCGCCGACCGCGCAGCCGCCGCTGCTCGAGCTGTCGTCGGCGCCGCTGACGGCCGGGCCGCCCGCCGGATCCCCCCCGCCTGCGCCCGCGGTCGACGAGGTGGACCCGGCCGCGCTCGCGCCGCCGACGGCCGTCGCGCCCCCCGCGCTCGTCGTGCCGCCCGCGCTCGCGCCCGCGCTGCCCGCGCTCGTCGCGCCGCCGGCGCTCGATCCGCCGGCGCTTGAGCCTCCGGCGCCCGAGCCGCCCGCGCCCGAGCCGCCGCTCCCTCCCGCGCCGCCGCCGCACGCGGTCGCGCAGCTGCCGTTCACGCAGGTGCGCGCGGCCTTGACGAGGGGGTTCGACGCGCAGCTCGCGGCGGGCGTCGAGGTCGTCACGCACGAGGTGCAGGTCGCGTCGGCCGCGCACGCCGCCAGCTCCGAGCAGCACTTCTCCTCGTAGCAGGTGTTGCAGGTGGCGTCGTCCGACCCGAACCCGCACTTCGAGCCGCCGCACTCCGTGAGACAGCCGGTCGAGATGCACTGCTGCTCGGCCTGGTAGAGCGCGTTCGTCGCGCAGCTCGCGGGCTTGTTCGCCGAGGTCGCGCAGGCGGCGCAGTCCTTGTCGGCGGCGCACGCGGCCATCTGCGAGCAGCACTTCGTCTCGAAGCAGGTCTGGCAGGTCGGATCCTGCGCGGTGAACCCGCACGACGGCTTCTTGCAGAGCGCGTCGGCCGCGCACTCGGTCACGCAGCCCGTCGCGCACACACAGTCAAAAATCTTCACATAGACGTCGACGCCCGCCGCGTGGTCCGACTGGCACTTCGTCTGGCACGCGTCGTCGCCGTCGGCGCACTTGTTCGCGCAGTCGACGAACGCGGCGCAGTCGGTGTCCGCGAGGCACGCGTCGACCTGCCCGGAGCACGCGCCGCCCGCGACGGTCGCCGAGGTGCGGCACTCGTCGCACGTGAGCGCGCCCGTCGTGCCGTCGATGAAGGGCTTGATGAAGGAGTCGTAGACCTTCGAGACGCGGCCGCTGCCGCCGAAATTGCCGCACGACTGCCCGCCGAACGACGTGACAGCGCCGACCCGCCGCGACGAGCCGCTGCCCGTCAGCCCCGGGCCGCCGCTGTCGCCCTGGCAGGTGCCGCTGACGTTCTGCGCGGGGTCGAAGATGACGAGGGTGCCGCTCGCCTGGAGGGAGCTCACCGTCAGCTGCGCGTGGTTGCGCACCGAGTTGTTGGGGTTCGAGTCGGTCTTGCCGTAGTAGCCGATGACGTCGAGCTTCGATCCGACCGCGATGGTGTCCTCGGCCGGGGTCAGCGGCGGGATGACCGGCGGCGCCGCGCCGTTGAACGAGAAGCGCATCATCGCGAAGTCGTACGGCGCGCTCGTGACCGCCTTGTAGGCCGGGTGCACCTTGACCTCGAGCACGGGGTAGCCCGTCGTCGCCTTCGAGTAGTCGGTGCCGGGGAGCACGAACAGCTGGCTGGGATCGAGCGGCGTCGTGGTCGGCTCGTCGTTCGCGTCATGGGTGACCGCGCAGTGCGCCGCGGTGAGGAAGTAGCCGACGTTGCCCTTGACCGCGACGACGGTGCCCGTGCACGCGGCGCCCGTCGAGTTGCCGAGATCGATCTGCAGCGCCATCACGGCCGGCGACGAGGTCTCGGCGCTGCCCTTGTAGATCGCGTCGGACTGCGCGCCGAGCGCGGCGCCGTCGGGCGGGCTCGAGCCGCCGCAGGCGAGCGCGAGGACGGGGAGCAGGGCGAGGGCGGCGACGGATCGGATGCGCATGAAGACTCCAGGGTCGAGGGGGAGGCCGGACGCTAGCACGATCGCGGAGCACGCCCGCGCGGCGCATCGGCTTGCGTGGCGAGCGCAGCGCGGCTACCGGCGGCGCGTGGCTGCCTGCTACTTCGACGTCGACGGCACGCTCGTCTCGACGAACCTCGTGCACCCGACGCTGTTCTATCTGCTGAACCAGCAGTCGCCGCTCGCGTCGATCGGCAAGGTCGCGCGCGGGATCTTCCAGGCGCCGTCGCTCGCGATCTCGGAGCTGCTCGACCGGCGCACCTTCAACGAGCGGCTGTACGCGCTGTTCGAGGGCACGTCGGAGGACCGCCTCGTGTGCCTCGCCGACGAGGCGTTCGACAGCGTGCTCCGCCCGAACCTCTACCCCGGCGCGCGCGATCTCGTGCGCGTCTGCCGCGAGGACGGGCACGACGTCGTCCTCGTCTCGGGCGCGCTCGATTTCCTGATGCAGCGGCTCGCCGACCACCTCGGCGCGACGCACGTGATCGCCAACCGCCTCGAGGTCCACGCGAACCGCGCGACGGGCAAGCTCATGCGCCCGGTCGTCGCGGGGCCCGAGAAGGCGCGGCTCATCCGCGACCACGCGCGCGCGCACGGCCACGATCTCGACGCGTGCTTCGCGTACTCGGACAGCTACTCCGACGTGCCGATGCTGTCGGTCGTCGGGCACCCGTGCGCGGTCAACCCGGACGGCGCGCTCGGCCGCCTCGCGCGAGCGTACGACTGGCCCGTCATCCGCCTCGATCGCGCGCCAGACTGAGGCTTTGCGCTGGCGCGCGGCGACCGAGTAAGCTCCGCGGCGTGCGCGCCACCCTCCGCCTCCTGGCCCCCTGCGGCCTGCTCGCGCTCACCAGCGCCGCCGCGCCGTCGTGCAGCGTCTACGACGCCTCGCTGAAGGAGCCCTTCCCCCGCGAGAGCGGCGCCGCGGGCGCCGCCGGCGCGACCGGTGACGGCTGGGGCAAGGGCTGGTGGTCGAAGCAGGGTGACAACAAGTGCTTCTCGGCGGGCGTGCCCACGGGCAAGGACCGCCCCGCCCCCTCCGCCAAGCCGGACCGCCCGCCGTTCTTCGTCGCCATCACGAAGCTCCGCCTCGGCTCGCAGAACGTCGACGGCTCCGACAACGGCGACGCGTGGAAGGACATCGGCTTCGATCTCGACGGCTATTGCACGAGCTCGCCGACCTGCGGGATCGACTTCGACAACGCCGGCTGCGATCAGGGGACCATCCCCGCGCGCATCGACGGCAACGACTGCCGCGACAACAACTTCGGGAGGTTCGAGGTGTTCGTCGCCCAGACGCCCGAGGTCGGCGCGAAGTACCGGCTGAACGACACGCAGTTCAACTGCGGGCTGTGCGCCGGGTACTACAACTTCCTCATCCGCGTCACCGGCTACAACGGCGAGCCGGACGACGACGAGCTGCGGCTCGACGTGTACCCGTCGATCGGGACGGAGACGACGACCGGCATCGACTGCTCGACGGCGACGACGCCGAGCACCCTCTGCTGGCTCTCGAACGATCCCTTCGTGCTCGACGAGAGCGGGTTCGGCGCGCCGGCGGCGGACGGCGGGCTGCCCGACGCGAAGGTGTTCGACGCGCACGCGTACGTCCGCAACGGGTACGTCGTCGCGAACCTGCCGGACGACTCGTCCTTCTGGTTCCCGACGGAGCCGTCGGACGGCGTCAACACCTTCCCGATCAAGATCCAGAAGGCCGTCATCACCGGGCGCATCGAGAAGGGCCAGGACGGCACGGTCGTCGTGAAGGACGGCCTGATCGCGGGCCGCGTGCGGAAGGACGACGTGATCGGCGGGTTCCGCGCGCTCGGCCTCTGCGAGAACGAGGGCCAGCTCTACAAGACGATGGTGAACTACGTCTCGTCGAACCTCGACGTGCTCGCGGACGGCACCAACTCGCCGATGGCGCCGTGCGACGCGCTGTCGGTCGGCGTGGGGTTCGAGGCGAAGGAGGCCACGCGCTCCGAGACGACAGGCCACGCGACCCCGCTCACGGAGTGCGTGAACGCGTTCGCCGGCGCGGGTGGGGCCGGCGGGAGCGCGGGCGGAGCGGGCGCGAGCGGGGCCGGGGCCGGCGGGGCCTCGGCGGGCAGCGCGGGCGCCGGCGGCTGACGGCGATCAGGGATCAATCAGCACGCCGGGGTTCAGCACGCCCGCGGGATCGAGCGCGAGCTTCGCCCCCCGGAGCGCGAGCGCGAAGGCGTCGGGGCGCTCGCGATCGTACCAGGGCCTGTGCGTGCGCCCGACCGCGTGGTGGTGCGTGATCGTGCCGCCCGCGCGCGAGATGGCGTCCGACGCGGCGCGCTTGACCGCCGTCCACGCCTCGATCTGTCGGCCGGGCGCGGGCGGCGCGATCCAGGTGTAGTAGGGCGCGGGGCCGTCGGGGTACACGTGCGTGAAGCGGCAGGTGATGCGCCCGCCGCCGAGCTCGCGCCGCATCGCCTCCGTCACGGCGGCGCGCACCTCGGCGTCGAGCGACGGCAGGGCCGCCCAGGTGCACGCGGTCTCGAACGTGTCGACGACGAAGCCCATCGTGACGAGCGCCGACTGCAGGTACGGCCCGTCGAAGAACGCCTGCCGCCAGCGCTCGGCCGCCGCGTCGCCGCCGCGCGCGCCGTCGTCCTTCACCGTGACGCCGCGCGGGCACGCGCCCCCCTCGGCGACGGCGAGCGCGACCGCGCGCTCGAGCTCGTGCGTGACCGGGTGGTCGGCCGACTCGAACCCGAGCAGCAAGAGCGCCGAGCCGTCGTCGGCGACGAAGTTGAGGCGCGCCTCCTCCTCGTCGAGCACGCGGCAGTTGGCGGGGAAGAGGCGCGCCTGCGCGACGGCGCGCGCCCCCGCGCACGCGCCGGTGAACGCCCGGAAATGCACCACCGCCGACGCCCGGAACCGCGGGCGCGGCACGACGCGCATCCACGCCTCGGTGATGACGCCAAGGGCGCCCTCCGAGCCGAGCACGAGGCGCTCCGGGCTCGGCCCTGCCCCCGACGCGGGCAGCCTCCGCGTCGCGAGCACGCCGCGCGGCGTGACCATGCGGACCGCCTCCACGAGGTCGTCGACGTGGGTCATCAGCGTGGCGTAGTGGCCGCCCGCGCGCGTCGCGATCCAGCCGCCGAGCGTCGAGAACTCGAAGCTCTGCGGGTAGTGCCGCAAGGTCAGCCCGTGCGCGGAGAGCTGCTGCTCGAGATCGGGGCCGAGCGCGCCCGCCTGGATGCGCGCCGCGCGCGACACCTGATCGACCTCGAGCACCAGGCGGAGGCGCGCGAGATCGAGCGTCGCCTTGGGCCTGTCGCGCGGCGCCTCCACGCCCCCGACCACGCTCGTGCCGCCGCCGTACGGGACGACCGCGACGCCCTCGCGCTCCGCCCACGCGAGCGACGCGACCACGTCGTCCTCGTCCTCCGGGGTGAGCACGAGATCGGGCGCGGGAGAGAAATCGCCGGAGAACGCGCGCACGAGATCCGGGTACGCGCGCCCGTACGTGCGGCGCGCGCGGGCCTCGCGATCGTCGGTCGCGAAGCGCGACAGCTCGGCGGGGATCGCGAGGCGCGGCGGCGGGACCACCGCGCTCTCTGGCGTCGGCGGCGCGCCCGGCGCGGGCGCAGGGACGCCGAGCAGCCCCGCGAGCTGGGCGCCGAGCGCCGCGCGCGCCGCCTCGTCCGGCAGCTTGTCGTCCCATCCCCAGCCCCAGAGCGAGCGCGCGCGCGACGTCATCGCCGCCCAGCCTAACGGACGTCGCGGGCGCGCGTCAGAACGGCGAGACCGCCGCGACCCAGGACCCGAGCGCAGACACCACGAGGGTGAAGATCGCCGACGCGACGAAGCACGCGTGCGCGCCGCGCGCGAGCGGCAGCCTGATCTCCGCGCGCTCGGCCCGGATCGACGCCAGGTGCAGCGCCAGCCCCGCCCACGCGAGCGCGACGGCGCCGAGCCCGAGGTGCTCCTTTCGCTCGAACATCCACCCGAGGTGCGCGGCCCGCACGAACAGGGCCTGCTTCAGCGACGCGCGGTACGCGGGGTAGATGGCGAGCGCGGAGAGCGCCGGGAGCGTGATCAGCGCCGTCGCGGCGACGGCGACCTTCGAGAGCCTGCGCACGGGTCGACGGAGCAGCCACGCCGGGTGCGCGAGCGCGGCCGCCGCGAGCCAGCCGACGTGCCCGTGCGCGTGCGCGACGGCGCGCGTCACGACGTCGATCACGGCACCACCACCGCCTGCAGCGCGAGGCACGCCGCGGCCACCGCGACGAGCCGTGTTAGATTGGTCAGGATCCACTGGGGGCGCGCGGAGCGCTCGAAGTACACGGGCGCGAGACAGACCGCGAGGCACGCGACCACGCCCGCGCGCCAGTAGAGCGCGACCCGGCCGGACGCGACGATCGCGGCGGGGTTCGGATCGCCATAGACGAGGTGCTCGGCGACCCTCGCGACCGGGTAGGCGGCGACGAAGGTGAGCGCCGTCAGCGCCGCCGTGACGAGCGCGCGAGACGGCCTATCCACGCGCCCTCCAGGCGACCACGCGCGGGCACTCCGGATCGGGATCGCCCCCGTCGCCCAGGTGCTCGGCGACCACGCGACAGCCGCCGCGACAGACCGCGAGCAGCGCGCAGTCGTCGCACGGGCGCGGGGGACGAGACGCGTGACCGGCCCACCGCGCGGCGACGGGCCCGGGCTCCTCGCCGCGGTAGAAGCTGCACGGACCGCGCCGCCCGAGGACGTCCACCGAGGCGAGCCACCGACCGGCCTCGCACCCGAGCACGCCCGCGGCCTCCAGCGTGGCGGCGTCGAAGCGTCCGCACAAGAAAGGCACCATCGAGCAGTCGATGCGCACGCGCAGCCCCGACGCGCGGACGAGGCGCTCGAGGAGCGCGGGGATCTCGGCGACCTGCGCCTGCGTGAGCCGCGCGTCGAGGTACACCGCGCCGACGCCGCGCCCCGCTGGCTTGAACCGCAGGAGCTGCACCTCGGCCGCGCCGAGCTCGCGCGCGCGCCCGACCGTGCCCTCGACCGCGCCGAACGTGCGACGGGTGAGCACGAGGTTGACGCCGAAGGGCACGCCCGCCGCGTGGAGCGCGTTCATCGCGCGCGCGGCGAGCGCGGCGCCGTCGAAGCCCCTCACCGCGCGGTACGCATCGCCGTCTCCGTCGAAGCTGACGTTGACCTGCGCGAAGTCGGTGAGCGTCCGCGCGCGCGCGGCGGTGAGCCCGACGCCGCTGGTCGTCATCACCGGCGCGAGCCCCCTCTCTCGCGCGGCTCGCGCGAGCGCGGGGAGATCGTCGCGAGAGAGCGGCTCTCCCCCGCCGAGGGCGACGACGAACACGCCCTCCCTCGCGAGCGCGTCGAACCGCGCGACGAGCTCGTCGAACGATGGCGCGACGCCGTCGGGCGTCGCGTCCTGGTAGCAGCCGGTGCACGCCACGGGGCAGCGCGCGGTGACGGCGACGTGCGCCTCGAGCGGGCGCGGCGGCGGCGCCTCGGCGCCCCACGCGGCGGCGCCGTCCACGCCCAGGCGCGACGCGAGCGCGCGATCGACGGCGACGAGCGCGGGGGGATCGTCGACGCGCACCCACGCGCCGAACGCCTCAGCCCTCGCCCGCATCGCGCGGCTCCTCGGGGGCTGGCGCTGGCTCGGGAGCGGACAGGGCAGCCACCGCGACCGCGACCGAAGACGCGACGACGCCCGCGACGAAGAGCATGTCGACCACGCTGCCGACCGACGAGCAGTTGGCGCCGGGCAGCGGCCGCACGGCGAGCACTCCGTCCGGGAGGGGGGCGCGAGGCGTGGTCACAGGCCGAAGTCTCCTAGCAGGTCTGCCTCGGCGCTCGCGAGCGACAGGTACGCGAGGGCGAGCACCGCGCCGACGCCTAGCGTGAGCAGCCCGACACGCGGCGCGCCGGCGGCCCGCGCGGCGGACACCGCGCGCTCGACGAGCAGCCCGCCCGCGGCGAGCAGCAAGAACGGCCGCGGAGACAGCGCCGTATCGTACAGGTGGAGCACCAGCGCCGAGGAGGCCGCCACGAGCAGGAAGGTCAGCGCCCGCAGGCCTGGTCGCGCGGCCGAGCGGCCGGCGCGCGCGAGCCCCCACGCGCCCGCGACGCCGGTCACCGCGAGCACCGCGAGCGCGAGGTGCCGCAGGCGCGCGCGCCGATCGTCCCGATCGAAGCGCGCGGCGATCACCGGCGACAGCGCCCTGTGCGCGCGAGCGAGCGCGGCCGCCCCGGCGTGATCCCCGAGCGCCTGCTTCGACGCGACCGCGACCGAGAGCGCCGCGGCCCGTAGCACCACCGGCGCCCGCTCGTCCGAGAGCAGCTTCATCGCGGGTGGGAGGCCCTCGCCCGGGAGCCCGGCGCGCGGCGTGAGCCCCTCGGCCGTCAGGAGCCACGTCTCCTGCCGCACGAGCCCCGGTGGGAACGTCTCCGACAGCCGCAAGAGCGCGCGCAGCTCTCCGGGATCGGACGCGCGCGCGGGGTCGCGGCGCACGCGCAGCAACGCCGCGAGCGGCGCGTAGTCGCCCTCCCCTCGCGCCTCGAGATCGTCGAGCCGGGCGCGCGCGCGGAGCGCGAAGGACGCAGACGGGCGCGCGCGCAAGGCCGCGCGGTAGCCGTCGACCGCGCGCGACAGCTCGAGCCGCGCCTCGGCGTCGACCGCCGCCGCGAACTCGTCGTCGGCCGCGTCCGCGCGCGCCGCTGACGCGAGCGACGACGCGAAGGCGAGGATCAGCAGGGCGCGCGCGACGCGCATGCGCCTCACCCTAGCCGATGCGTCAGCCGGCCACGCGGGCACATCCGCCGGGGGCGCGTGGTAAGACGGGCGTCCGCCGTGCGACCTCGCCTCTCGCCGCTGCTCGCGCTCGCGCTGCCCGCAGGGATCGCGTCCTGCCAGGGGTGCGATCATAAAAAACCTTACGTCCCCTACACGATCGATCCCATCGCCTCCGCGCCGAGCGCCTCGGCGCAGGCGAGCCCGACGTCGAGCGTCGTCGTCGCGCCGGTCGCGAGCGGGCCGGGGCGGGCGCCGGGCGTGGCGGCTCCCCCGGGCGCGACCACGTGGAGCCTCGGCGGCCTCGTGCTCGCGGCGCCCCCCGGGCGCGTGTTCGTGGCGGGCGTCCCGTTCGACGGTGCGGCGCCGCAGGCGCTCGTGTTCGCGGCCGACGGCGCGGCGAGCGCAGGAGATCTGCTGCTCTACCGCGGCACGGGCGCCGAGCCGCTGCACGTCGGCAAGCTCCCGGACTGGTTCCCCGGCGGCGCGGGCTGCCAGCACCAGGCGCAGCTGTCGCGGATCGGGCGCGCGACGGCGTTCGTGGAGGTGGTCGCGCTCTGCAAGGCCGACGAGCCCCGACGTCCCCACCGCTGGGCGGCCGCGGTGTCCGTGGGCGAGCGGCCGCGGGTCGGCTTCGAGCTGCGGGCAGCGCAGATCCCCGACGGCGCGCGGCTCTCCATCGAGCCGGAGGCGAGCGATCGCGACGGCGACGGCGCGGACGATCTTGCGATCACGCTCGCACTCGACGGCATGCCGCTGCCGCTCGCACCGGGTGGAGGAGGGCGCGCGTCGATGACGCTGAAGCTCCTCGGGCGCGACGGCGCGTGGACGCAGGAGCCCTCCGAGCCCGGCGCGTCGCTCGCCGCGCTCGCGCGCTGGGTCGCCGCGCAGGCGTCGAAGCGGGACAAGGCGGAGGACTCGCTCGCGCAGGCGACCCGGCTGCGCGTGCTGTCGGCGTGGGCGTGCGCGGAGGCGGGCGCGCCGCTCGTCACCACAGGCGACGGAGCGCCGCTCTCGTGCGGCGATCTCGGCGCGACGCTCGAAGACCTCCGCCTCGCCGAGACGCGCGCGCTCGCGGCCCTCGGGCGCGTGAGCGAGGCCGCGGCGGCGGCCGGCAGCATCCGCCGCGCGCGCGTCAAGTCGAAGCGAGCGTCCGAGGCAGACGCCGCCGTGCACGCGGCGGCCCCGCTCCGGCAGGTCAAGGCGCGGCCGCTGAAGGCGACGCCCGTGCCCTCCGAGGTAGCGCTCGCGCTCGCGTTCGAGCCGTCTGGCAAGCTGCTCGTCTCCACCGCGGGCGGCGTGGTGCGCGTGGATCCGTCGACCCTCGAGGAGAGCCCCGCGGCCGACGTCAGCGCGTGGAACCCCCGCGCCGAGCTCGCGGGCGCGCTGCGCGTGGCGGGCGGCGCAGACCCATGCAAGACGGAGCGCCTGCGCCTGCACGTGCGCGGCGAGGCGGGCGCGCTGCGCGAGCTCCTGTTGCCGCGGCTCGGGAGCAGCGCGCCGCTCTGCCCGCGCGAGCCGGGCGAGCGGGCAGCGCTCCTCGACCGCGACGCCGACGGGGCGACCGCGCTCCTGTTCGGCGAGCCTGCGCGCGTGTCCGCCGACGGCGAGCGCCTCGAGATGGTCGGCTGGCCGACGAGCCCCTCGAAGCCCGGCGCGACCCGCTCACCCGACGGTCACTGGACGGCGATCTCGCTCGACGACCGCGTGCTCGTGCGCGGCGACGGGCGCTGGGAGACGTGGCGCCCCTCGCCGTTCTTCACGCTGAACGCGTGCGTCGCCGCCGACGGCGCGAGGGCCGTCGCGTGCGCGCTCGACAAGGGCGCGGTGCTGCTCACGCCTTGACCGCCTCGTCGCCGCGGCGCATCCGGTCGATCGCCTTCGCGAGCTCGACGGCCGGCACGATCGCGGCCGAGAGCACGAGCAGCACGCCCCACTCGGCGAGGCTCAGATCGAACGTCTTGAACACCGGCTGCAGCGGCGTCACGAGCACCGCCACGAGGTGGATCGCGGTGCTGGTCGCCACCGCCAGGAGGAGCGGCTTCGACAGGAGCGGCCTCGCCGAGAACAGCGACTCGCGCGGCGAGCGGCACGAGAACGCGTGGAACATCGGCGCGAGCGCGAGCAGCGAGAACGCCGCCGCCGTCGCGAACGGCATCGAGAACTCCTGTCGCCCCGCGCGCACGTAGTAGACGAGCGACATCCCGCCCATCAGCACGCCGACGAACAGCATCCCGAGCCAGTCGCGCGCGCCCATCAGCGACTCGCTCATCCCGCGCGGCCGCTCGGACATCTGCCCCGGCGACGGCGGATCGACGCCGAGCGCGAGCGCCGGCAGGCCGTTCGTCACGAGGTTGATCCACAGGATCATCAGCGGCGTCAGCGGCGTCCACGGGCCCACGAACGACGTCGCGAACACGGCGACGCACAGGCCCGCGTTCGACGACAGGAGGAAGAAGATGAACTTCTGGATGTTCCGGTAGATCGCGCGGCCCTCGCGCACCGCCGAGACGATGGTCGCGAAGTTATCGTCCGCGAGCACGAGATCGGCCGCCTGGCGCGCGACGTCGGTGCCGGCGCGGCCCATCGCGATGCCGATGTGCGCGGCCTTCAGCGCGGGCGCGTCGTTGACGCCGTCGCCGGTCATCGCGACCACGTGCCCACGCGCCTTCAGCGCGCTGACGATCCGCAGCTTCTGCTCGGCCGTCGTGCGCGCGAACACGCGGATGTCCTCCACCTTGGCGCGCAGCTCCTCGTCGGAGATGGCGGCGAGCTCGGCGCCCGTCATCGCGCGATCGCCCTGCTGCCAGAGGCCGATCTCCTTCGCGATCGCGGTCGCCGTCAGCTTGTGATCGCCGGTGATCATCACGACGCCGATGTGCGCGCGGTGGCACTCGGCGACGGCCTCCGGCACGCCGGGGCGCGGCGGATCCATCATCCCCGCGAGCCCGAGGAACGTCAGCTCCTCCTCGGGATCGCCCTCGGGGCGCACGCGTCGGCACATCGCGAGCACGCGCAGCGCCTTCTCGCTCATGCGGTCGGCCTCGGCGAGGATGGCGGCGCGATCCTCGTCGGTGATCGCGCGCGGGCCGGTCGCGGTGTCGAGCTTCACGCAGCGAGGCAGGAGCACGTCCGCGCTGCCCTTCACGTGCGCGACCTCGCGCCCGCGCCCGTCGAGCGTGACGACCGTCATCCGCTTGCGATCGCTGTCGAAGGGCAGCTCCTTCACCAGCTGCACGCTCGCGCGCAGGCTCTCGGGCTCGCGGTCGCCGCGCGCCGCGAGGGTCAGGAGCGCGCCCTCCGTCGGATCGCCGACGACGCCCCACGTGCGCGTGGTCGCGTCGCGGCGGAGCTCCGCGCCGTTCGAGAACACCGCCGTCTTCAGCAGGTGGTCGAGCGGATCGGGCATGCTCGCGAGGTCGACGGGCGCGCCGCCGGCGGTGATGCGCCCCTCGGGCGAGTAGCCCTCGCCCTCGACCTCGTACCGGACGAAGTCGGCCCACACCTCGCGCACCATCATCTGGTTCTGCGTGAGGGTGCCGGTCTTGTCGGTGCAGATGACGGTGGCCGCGCCGAGCGTCTCGACCGCCGGCAGCTTGCGGACGATGGCGCCGTGCTTCGCCATGCGCTGCGTGCCGAGCGCGAGCGTGATGGTCGTGATGGCCGGGAGCCCCTCGGGGATGGCGGCGACCGCGAGGCTGACCGCCTCGAGCAGGAGCACGTGCCACGAGCGCGCGGGCCAGTCGGGGAAGAAGTGCGGGCGGAGCATCCCCCACGCGAGCAGGAACGCCGAGAGCGCGAGGCAGCCGACCAGGATCCATTTTCCGAACTTGTCGAGCTGGCGCTCGAGCGGGGTCGGCTCCTTCTCGGCCGACGCGATCATCGTGCCGATCTTCCCGAGCTCGGTCGCCGCGCCGATGCCGGTGACGACCGCGCGCCCCTTGCCCCGCACGACGCTCGTGCCGAGGAACACCATCGTCTGGCGGTCGCCGAGCGGCGCGTCGACGGGGCAGATGGCCTTCGCGTCCTTCGCTGCGGCCGCGCTCTCGCCCGTCAGCGCCGCCTCCTCGACCCCGAGGTCGAACGTCTGCAGGAGCCGCGCGTCGGCCGGGATGGCGTCGCCCGCCTCGAGCTCGATGAGGTCGCCCGCGACGACGTCCTCGGCCGCGATGATCTCGATCTGGCCCCCGCGGCGGACGCGCGCGGACGGCGCGGTCATCTTCGCGAGCGCGGAGAGCGCCTCCTCGGCCTTCTGCTCCTGGTAGAACCCGAGGAACGCGTTGAGCACGACGATCAGCAGGATCGCGATCGCGTCGCCATACCGCTCGAGGAACGTCGCGTGCCCGCCCGAGGTCAGCCCGACCCCGACCGCGATGCCCGCGGCGACCAGCAGCGTGATGACGAGCGGGTTCAGGAATTGCTCGAGGATCTGCCGCAGCGCGCTCTTGCCCGGCGCCTCGGGAAGGCGGTTCTTCCCCTGCTGCTGCTGCGCGGCGAGCGCCTGCTCCCCTGTCAGCCCGACCTGATCGACCGCGCCCAGGCGGTCGAGGAGGGAGTCGAGCGGTTCAACATGGACCGGCGGAGGCGAGCTCATCGAGGCCGCGGAGCATACCACCGCGCACCGGAGACGCCGGCTCGGCGGGACCGCGACACGGATGCCAGGGGTCCGGCCGTGGGCTGGTCGCCCAAGTGCTGTGAATTTCAGCACGGCACGCGGCGTGCCTGTGCTCGTGCGTTCGCTTGCTTGGCCTCGCTTCAACCGACGAGCCGTCGGCTTTCTTTCCTCGCTTAGTCGCTTTTTTCGCTCCGGATTCGTTCCCTTCCGCTTCGCCGAGCCTGACCACATGAGACGGTGCCCGCTCCCCGGCGGCGCCGTCTCGGTGGTTTGTGTGGCGGTTGTGGTGATCGGGGCGCGCTGGTAGCGTCGGCCTCCGCATGCGCGCCCCGGACCCGTACATCGGACGCGAGATCGCCCAGGGCAAGTACCAGATCGTCCAGAAGATCGGGTCGGGCGGCATGGGGGCGGTCTACAAGGCCACGCAGCCGAACATCGGGCGCATGGTCGCGGTCAAGATCCTCCACGCGAAGCTCGTCTCGCGGAAGGATCTGGTCGAGCGCTTCTCGCGCGAGGCGAAGGCGCTCGCGCACCTCTCGCACCCCAACACGGTGCGGGTGTTCGACGACGGCATGCTCGAGGACGGCTCGCTCTACATCGTGATGGAGCACCTCGAGGGCAAGAACCTCAACCAGACCATCCGCCAGAAGGGCCCGATGCCGGCGGAGCGCGCGCTGCCGATGATGGTGCAGGTCTGCGGCGCGCTCGAGGAGGCGCACCGCGCGGGGATCGTGCACCGCGATCTGAAGCCCGAGAACATCTTCCTCTGCAACCAGGGCGGGATCGTCGATTTCCCGAAGGTGCTCGACTTCGGCCTGGCGAAGGTGACCGACAAGGAGATGCGCCCGGGCGCCGTGGCGCTCACGCAGGAGGGCATGATCTTCGGGACGCCCGAGTTCATGTCGCCCGAGCAGGCGCAGGGCAAGCTGCTCGACGCGCGCAGCGATCTCTACTCGCTGGCGATGATCCTCTACGAGGCGCTGACGGGGAAGCTCCCGTTCGACGCGGCGCGCCCGATGGAGTTCATCCAGCACCAGGTGATGACCCCGCCGCTGCACCTCGACGCGCGGGTGCCGGGGCGCACGTTCGCGCCCGGCCTCGGCGACGTCATCGCGAGGGCGATCGCGAAGGATCCCGACGATCGCTACCAGTCAGCGGCGGAGTTCGCCGCCGCGCTCGCCGAGCACGCCGCGGGCGGGACCCCGGCGCCGCCGCCCTCGCGGCCGATCCCGTCCACGCCGACGGTCGCGCCGCCCTCAGCGCCTCCTCGGCCCGTCGTCCCGCTCGGCACCATCATCGGCGTCGCGGTCGCGTGCCTCGTCGTGGGCGCCGCGGTCGCGGTCGGCGTGATGCTCGCGTTGAAGGGCTGATCAGGCCTCGTCGGGACCGGGCGGAGGGGGCGGCGCGGCCGAGGGCGGCGCGCGCCTGCCGCCCAGCGCGAGCGCCGCGCAGACGACGAGCGCGGCGACGCCGACCGCCGCGGCCCCCACGTACCGAGCGCGCGAGGTCGGAAGCGCGGCCGGGTTGGACTCGAGCCGCGAGAGCGTCGCCTTGGCGCGGGCGTTGTCGGGATCGAGCGACACGGCGCGCTGGAGGATGGCGAGATCGACGACCCCCGACTCCGCGAGCGCCTCGCCCTCGAGCGTGAGCGCGAGGCTCTCCATGGGCTTCGCGAGCGGCCCCGCGGCGTCGAGGCGCGAGGCCTTGCGGGCGAGCACGACGGCGCGCGCGCGGTCCTTGTCGGCGAGGTCGCGGGCGAGCCCCGCGTACGCGGGCACCATCTCGCCGCGCCGATCGAACCCGGGGAACCGCGCGAGCACGGCGTCGAACGATCGCGTCGCCACGTCGAGGTGCTTGTCCTTCAGCGCGGCCATGCCCTCGTCGAACGTCGAGACGATCTCCTCGAGGCGCGCGCGATCCTGCGCCTCGAACAGCTCGTGCGCGAGCTTGTCCCACGTCGACCCCGGAGGCGGGCGCTTGCCGATGGTCGCCTCGTACGCCTCGCGCAGCTGCCACAGCGCCGCGTCGCCGAAGCTGGAGACGGCCTCGCGCGCGGCGTCGCGGATGACCACGCGGTCGGAGCCGGTGAAGCTGACGATCATGCGCAGCGCCTCGACCTCCTTCGCGCGGCCGTACGCGCGGATGACGTCGGCGACGACGTCCGGATCGGCGATCTGCACGGCCTCGCCGGGGATGGCGCGGCCGAGGGCGTCGAGCGCGCGCGCGGCCCAGCGCCGCACCTTCTCGACGTCGTGCTTGCGGGCCTCGGTGAGCGCCGGCACCGCCTTGTCGCCGAGCCGCGCGACGAGCTGCTGCGCGTCGATGCGGAAGAGATCCCCGAAGTAGAAGTAGACGTTCACGATCTCGCGCGCGGCGGGCGTCGTGCCGAGATCGACGAGCGCGCGCCCGATGGCGAGCACCGCGACCGTGTCCTTGAAGGCCTGGTCGCTCGGGCGCGGCTTCGCCATCACGAGCGTGAGCCAGTCGTTCTGGTGGGCGGCGGCCTGGCGCTCCTTCTCGCGCTCGGCCTTGTCCTTCTTCTCGTGCTTCTTGTGCTTGTCGTCCTTCACGCGGCCCTTGCGGGCCTCCTCGATGATCGCCGCCGCCTGCTCGCGCGCGAGCGACTTGCGCAGCTCCGCGAGCCGCCGCGCCATCGCAGGCAGGAGCGCCGCGCCGCCCTCGCGCAGCCGCGCCTGGCCGGCGTCGACCTTGCCGCCCACGATCTCCGCGAGGGCCTTGTCGAGCTCGGTCGTCTGCGCGGCCTCGGGCGCGGGCAGCGCGGTGGACGCGAGGCGCGGCAGGCCCGCGCGAGGCGCCGCGGCCGGCGCCGTCACGAGAGAGAGCGTCCCGAGAGAGAGCGCGGACGCGACGAGGAGCACGCGGACCTGGCGCACCGCGCGCGGTGTAGCAGATGCGCGCCGACGCGCGCGCCGCAGAAATCCGACGCGACACGCGCCCGAAACGATCGCGAAAAGAACGCTTGGCACGGTGCGTCGCAAGGAGACTCAGACTCATGCCCGAGATCAATTCAGGCGACACCGCGTGGTTGCTCGTGTCGACGGCCCTCGTGATGTTGATGACGCCCGGCCTCGCGCTCTTCTACGGCGGCATGGTGCAGGGGAAGAACGTGCTCTCGACGTTCATGCACAGCTTCTTCGCGCTCGGCCTCGTGACCCTGCAGTGGGTGGTCATCGGCTACTCGCTGTCGTTCGGCAAGACGCACGGCGGCTTCATCGGCGGCGTCGACTTCGCCTTCCTCAACGGGGTCGGCGTCGACGGCAACGGCAAGACGGTGCCTCACCTCTTGTTCATGATGTACCAGGGGATGTTCGCGATCATCACGCCGGCCCTGATCTCGGGCGCGTTCGCCGAGCGGATGAAGTTCTCCGCGTACGCGCTCTTCACGCTGCTGTGGGCGACCCTGGTCTACAACCCCATCGCGCACTGGGTCTGGGGCGACGGCGGGTGGCTCGCGAAGCTCGGCGCCCTCGATTTCGCGGGCGGCACGGTCGTGCACGCGTCGAGCGGCGTCTCGGCGCGGGTGGTCGCGATCGTGCTCGGCAAGCGCGCGGGCTACCCCGCCGTCCGTCACCCCCCGCACAACCTGACGATGACGGTGCTCGGCGCGGGCATCCTGTGGTTCGGGTGGTTCGGGTTCAACGCGGGCTCCGCGCTGAAGGCCGACGGCACCGCGACGTACGCGTTCGTCAACACGCAGGTCGCGGCGGCGGCGGGCGCGGTCGTGTGGGCGCTCATCGAGCTCAAGCTGCACGGCAAGGCGACGATGCTCGGCGTCGCGTCGGGCCTCGTGGCGGGGCTCGTGTGCATCACGCCGGGCGCCGGGTTCGTCGCGCCGATGGGCGCGATGGCGATCGGCGCGCTCGCGGCCGGGTGCTGCTTCGCGGGCGTGATGCTGAAGGGCAAGCTCGGCTACGACGACTCGCTCGACGCGTTCGGCGTCCACGGCGTCGGCGGCATCGCGGGCGCCATCATGACGGGCGTGTTCGCGACGAAGGCGCTGACCCCCGACCACGCGGGCGGCCTCTTCTCGGGCAACGCGAAGCTGGTGGGCATCCAGGCGATCGGCGTGCTGGTCTCGGCCGCGTACGCGGCCATCGTCACGCTCGTCATCCTGAAGGTCGTCGGCGCCGTCGTCGGGCTGCGCGTCGAGAAGAACGACGAGCTCGAGGGGCTCGACGCCACCCTGCACGGCGAGAGCGGGTACGTCCTCGGCTCGAACAACGCGCACGCCGCGCGCGCGGACGAGGAGGGCGACCTGCCCGAGCCCGCGCGGGTCGCCGGCCCGGCCGCGACCACGTTACCCGGCTCCACGCGAGCGCGCCCCAGCGGCCGCGATCCCGGGGGATCGCGGCCGCCCGCGTCTGTGCCCCGGGTGGCGCGCCCGGCCCGCGATCTGAGGTACCCTGCGCCGCGTGAGAGGCGGCCGGATCGCAGCGGTGCTCGCGCTGTGCCTGCCGGCGTCCACGGCGCGCGCGGACAAGCGCCCCCGCGCCCCGAAGTCGACGACCCACGACTACTCGAAGTACGAGACCCAGGCGATCAAGGGCGCGCTGTCGTCCGTGGGGCGCGAGGCCGATCCGGCCCCGGAGGGGAAGATCATCGAGGGCGTCGACATCGTGCGGCTCCAGTCGATCGAGCCCCGCGATCCGGCGCCCGAGGCGCTCAACCTCTTCCACGTCCTGTCGCAGGAGAAGGTGATCGCGCGGGAGCTGCTGCTGCGGGTCGGGGATCCGTACCGGAAGATCATCGCCGACGAGACGGCCCGGAACCTCCGCCTGCGCTCGCAGCTGTCGCTCGTGGTCGTGATGCCCGTGCGCGGCAGCGCACACGACCGCGTGCGGGTGCTCGTCATCACGAAGGACGTCTGGAGCCTGCGCGTCTCCTGGGACATCCAGTACACGAAGGACGGGGTGCGTCGCCTCGTCCTGTCGCCGAGCGAGACGAACGTCGCCGGGCTGCACCACACCGCCCGCGCGCGCTACGTGTGGCAGCCGGAGACCAACACGTTCGGCGCGCGGTACACGGTGCCGCGCCTCCTCGGCTCACGCGTGCAGATCATCGCCGACGCGAGCACGATCTTCGAGCGCGCGACCGGCCAGCCCGAGGGCACCGTGCTCGAGCTGGTCGTGCAGAAGCCGCTCTGGTCGACGCAGACGCCGTGGGCGTGGGCGGCGCTCGGCGCGTACACGAACGAGGTCTTCCGCAGCTACCGCAACGCGGCGCTCGACACGTTCGAGGGCATCCCGTTCCGCTACCGTCGCGTGCGCTCGGCGGGCGTGCTCAGCGCGACGCGCTCGTTCGGGTGGGAGCTGAAGCACGACGTCACCTTCGGCGTCGAGGGCTCGCGGCGCGCGGCGCACCCGGGAGATCTCTCGGAGTACGCGCCGGAGTCGGTGAAGCGGTTCGTCAACACGAAGATCCCGCGCGACGACGCGCGCCTCTATCCGTTCGTCGAGGTGCGCGCCTACACGACCGATTTCCTCCGCACGATCGACCTCGAGACGCTGAGCCTGCAGGAGGATCTCCGGCTCGGCCACGACGTCTCCGCGAAGGCGTACCCGGTGAGCGAGTCGCTCGGCTCGTCCCGGACGTACCTCGGGCTCGAGGGGCGCGCGCAGATGACCGTCGCGCTCGGCGACGGCTACGTGCGGGGCAACGTCACTTCGAAGACGGAGCACGCCGAGGGCAGCGTCCCGAACGGCCTCGTCGGCACCTCGCTGCGCGTGATGACGCCGCGCCTCGGGCTCGGGCGGATCGTGTTCGACACGGTGGCGATGAACCGCTACCGCAACTCGCTGCGTGACACGTCGTTCCTCGGCGGAGACAGCGGCCTGCGCGGGTACCCGGCCAACGCCTTCTCGGGCGCGAACCTCGTCCGGATGAACCTCGAGCTGCGCACGCGGCCCGCGCACGTCTACACGGTGCAGGTGGGCGGGGTGCTCTTCTTCGACGCGGGCGGGGCGTTCGACAGGTTCGAGGCGCCCGACGGCTCCTGTGTCGCGTCAGGCCGGGAGGGCAGCCAGCTCGTGTGCCGCAAGATCAACCAGGCGGCGGGGGGCGGGCTGCGCATCCTGTTCCCTCAGCTCGACCGCGCGGTGTTTCGCATCGATCTAGGCGTGCCGCTCGAGCCCTATGGCAGGCCGGGCGGCGTCGCGCCCTTCCAGCTCTTCGTCGCGTTCGGCCAGGCCTTCCCGGTGCAGACCGTCGCGCCGTCGCAGCCCGTCCCGTGACCGGCGCCCTTGCGCGCGCGAGGGCGATCGGGGACAACGCGAGGGTGAAGCTTCGAGGCGCGTGGTGGTGGCTCGTGTCCGGCGGCGCGGGCGTGGCGTGCGGCGCGCTCGTGGCGTGCGGCTCGGCGGCGGGCGGCAGCGGCGTGGATCCGGGCGACGGCGCAGCTGGCAGCGGCGGCGGCGACCCGGGCGCGGGGGGCAGCGCGACCGCGGGCGCGGCGGGGCAGCCGGGCGCCGGAGGGTTCGGCGCGATCGGCGGCGCCGCGGGCTCGCCGCCGGTCAACGGATGCGCGGACGTGCAGAAGACGGCCGAGGTCTACGCGCACAGCCCTGACACGCTGTACAAGCTCGATCCTGGCACGAAGGCGACGACGACCGTCGCGAAGTTCTCCGGCTGCAAGGACCAGGTGATCGATCTCGCCGTCGACAAGGCGGGGCGAGTGTTCGTGACGACCTTCACGTCGCTCGAGCGCGTCGATCCGGTGACGGCGAAGTGCACGACCCTGAAGACCGGCCTCACCGGGACGTTCCCCAACTCGCTCTCGTTCGTCCCGGCGGGCACCATCAGCCCCAGCGACGAGACGCTGGTCGGCTACCAGGCCGCGCTCGACGGCGACGCGTACGTGCGCGTCGACACCACGACCGGCGCCGTCTCGCCGGTGCCGGGCGGCGGCGGCCTGCCCGCGGGTTACCAGTCGAGCGGCGACATCGTCTCCGTGATCGGCGGCGGCACCTACCTCACGATCAAGGGCGGCGGGGGCGCGTACGGCACCTGCGCCGACTGCCTCGTGGAGGTCGATCCGAAGACTGGCAACGTCCTGAAGAAGGTCGCGACGCTGAAGTTCGGCTCCGTGTTCGGGCTCGCGTTCTGGGCCGGGATCACCTACGGCTTCACCAGCTCCGGGCAGCTCTTCAGCGTCGATCTGAAGACAGTGACAGCGACGGAGATCTCCATCCCTCAGAAGCCCTCGGGCCTGAAGTTCTGGGGCGCCGGCTCGACGACGTGCGCGCCCCCGGTGGAGCCGGAGTGATCGCGCGGTCCTGGCTCGTCGCGCTGGCGCTCGGGCTCGCGTCCGCCGGCGCCGCCCCCGACGCCTCCGCGAAGCCACCAGCGAAGGCCACCGCGAAGGCGAAGCCCAGGCCGAAGCCCAAGGGGCGCGACCCGGAGCGGCTGCGCAAGGAGATCGAGGGGCGCGTCAGCCGCAAGCGCGACCAGCTCGAGCACGCGATCGCCCAGAAGAAGCTCCCGCCCGCGAAGGCGAGCGCGCTCCGGGCCGAGTTCAATCAGTCAGTGGCGCAAGCGCGGCAGAAGCTCGCCGGCGCCCTCGCCGACGGCAAGCTCACCGACGACGAGGTGCGCGCCGTTCGAGCCGCCGCGCAGCGCATCGGCCGCAGGGGCTGACGAGGCGTCGAGGTCACGAGGCCGGCTCCCCCGCGAGTCGTCTCCCTGTCTCGAACCGCGGTCTGAACCTCACATTTGGCGTCTACACTTGCAACCTATCCGGGGCGTGTCCCGTAGACGCTCCGTGGTCATCCCGGCCCAGGCGGTCAACGTGTACAACGACGGCTTCGAGCTGGTGATGCGGGAGGCGGAGGACGACACGCTGGCGGCGCTGCAGATGGCGCTCCTCGAGGCGAACGACCCCGCCTCCCCCGCCGCTCGCGCCGAGCTGGACGCGCTCTGCAACGCGAGCGACGGCGAGCGCGACGCCTTCACGCGCGGCTACACCTTCACCCACGTGCACGACCACGCGTATTTCAACCAGTGTCCTGACCGGGCGCTCCCCCTCCCCCCGCGCTCTTCTGCAAGCCATGAGCACCGTGACGACCACGAGTACACGCGTGACCCTCGTCGCCGCGGCGCTCGTCGTAGCGTGCGGAGGGCAGATCGAGCATGGCGTCGACACCACGGGGCCCGGTTCGGCCGGGAGCGCTCAGGGCGCGAGCGGGCGCGGTGGCGCCGGTGGGCAGGGCCAGCGCACCTGGGGGCGCCGCAGGATCCGTCGCGGGCGCACCAGGCTCGGACGCTGCGGGGGCGGGCGGATCCGGGCCCATCTGCGAGGCGTTCACCGTATCGATCTGCAACGGACCCTGCCCTTACAAGTGCCCTGGCACGTGCCTCGACAGCTACGTCTGGCCAGAGGTCAGGCCGGGCCTCGGCTTCTGCGCGTACGGCCCAGCGTGGACCGAGAAGGGAGCCTACTGCCCACTGTGCGACACGTCGCGCTCGTCACCGCGGCGCTCGTCGCCGCGTGCGGCAGGCAGACGCGCGCCCCCAAGAGAGCAGCTAGGCAGCGCCAGGCCAGGCTAGGACTAGGGTTTCAGCAGGAAGATGAACGCCCCGAGGCACATCTCGTCGAGGGTCGTCTCGCCGAGCTTCACGTCCTGCGGCGAGGTGAGGTGCAGGTCCGACAGCGCGCGGCGCACGAAGGGGTTGTCCATCGTGTTGTCGTACGTGCAGCGCATCCGCAGCGTGTCGCCCGTGCGGATGACGGGCAGCTCCTCGAAGGGGGCGTCGTAGCGGTACCCGCGCTGCCAGTTGAAGTCCCACGCCGGCGTCTGCACCAGGCACTCGGTCGCGGGCCGGTCGGCCTCCGGCTCGGGCTCCGCGCGCTCGAGGGAGATCTTCATGTCGCGGCCGACCCAGTGCATGTGCGTCCCGACGGAGGACAGCCGCAGATCGACGAACGTCGGGAGGATGTCCGGCGTGAACGTGAAGGTCATCTCCTCGACGTGCCCCCGCGCGCCGGCGGGGATCGAGAACGCCGGCTCGCCCGGATCGTCCGCGCCCGGCAGAAGCTTCACGAGACCCTTCGCCGAGTCCGCGTTGCCGATCAGCGCGACGATCGCCTGCCACTCCGGCTGCCCCGCGAGGCGGTTGAGCTGCAGCGAGGTCTGGTCCGACTCGCTCGCGTCGCTCCGCGGGTGGTAGTGCACCTGCGACACGATGAGCGAGCCCTTCTTCACCTTGACGGCGGCCTTGTCGCCGTAGTCCATCGCGCGCGCGCCGGGCGCCCACGCGGCGAGCAGGTTGGTGTCCTCGAGGTCGGGGCCGCCGAAGCACGGGTAGCTGTCGCCGACCTTGCCGCCCACGCGGTCGAGGCTCTCGCGCTTCTCGTCCACGTAGACGACCACGTGGTGCGTGACCACGGAGTTCTGAGGGACGACGTCGACGCCGCTGATCCAGGCGTCCTCCTCGAAGCCGGGATCGAGCACGAAGCAGCGGAACTCGTCCTTGCCCGACGCCTTGACCTCGTAGGGCTTCGGCGGCGCGAGCGTCTGCGTGATCCTGGAGAGCCCGGTCGTCGACCGGAGCGAGATCGGCGCCGGCGCCTGGCTCGCGTCGCCCTCGGGCGCGCCGGCGTCGAGCCACCGCCGCAGCATCGAGATCTCC
Source organism: Polyangiaceae bacterium (assembly GCA_020849655.1). GTDB lineage: Bacteria > Myxococcota_A > Polyangia > Polyangiales > Polyangiaceae > JADLFU01. The sequence continues at coordinate 58,533 of JADLFU010000005.1, forward strand.
GCGTCGGTCAGCGTGACGTCGTCCATGTACGGCAGGCGCGGCGCGCACTCGTCGGTCTTGCGGGCGCCGAACGGCGGCATCGAGCGCGCCGAGGTCTGCGCGACCACCGAGCTCGCGTAGCGCCGCGCGGACTCGTACCCGACCAGCGAGAACGGCCCGAGGCCCGCCGCGGTGTCGTCGCCCTCGCCCGCGGCGTGGTGGCAGGACTGGCAGCGCCGCTGCATGAGCGGCTCGACGTCGGCGTGGAAGGTCGGCGGCGGCGGCGCGGGAGGCGCCTCGTCCCCCCCGCCGGAGCACGCGCCGAGCGCGACAGTGAACAATCCACACACCACCCCGAACACCACGCGCGCGTGCATGGCGAATCTCGGCGCCATTTCTTGCGCGAGATCAAGAACATTCGGCGAGAGGCTACGCCGACAGGCTCGCGAGCACGGCGGCGCGGACTGCCACGCCGGCCTCCACCTGCTCCAGGATCACGCTGCGCGGGCCGTCGGCGACGCGGTAGCCGATCTCGACGCCGCGGTTCATCGGGCCGGGGTGCATCACGACGGCGTCGGGGCGCGCGAGCGCGAGCCTCCGCTCGTCGAGGCCGAACGTCCGCGCGTACTCGCCGGGCGACGGCACGCCCGCGCCGACGAGGCGCTCCTTCTGGATGCGGAGCATCATCACGACGTCGGCGCCGTCGAGCGCGGGCTCGATGCGCTCGAACACCTCGCAGTCGAACGCGGCGCCCATCGACGGCGGCAGGAGGGTGCGCGGGGCGGCGAGGCGCACCGTCGCGCCGAGCTTGCGCAGCAAGAGCGCGTTCGAGCGCGCGACGCGGCTGTGCGCGATGTCCCCGCAGATCGCGACGACGAGCCCCTCGATCCGCCCCTTGTGAGCGCGCATCGTCAGCGCGTCGAGCAGCGCCTGGGTCGGGTGCTGGTGCTGGCCGTCGCCCGCGTTCACCACGCTCGCGCGCACGGGGTCGGCCACGAAGCGCGTCGCGCCGCTCGCCGCGTGGCGGATGACGAACGCGAACGGCCGCATGGCGTCGAGGTTGCGGACGGTGTCGAGCAGCGTCTCGCCCTTCACGACGCTGCTCGTCTGCGGCGAGACGTTGACGACCTCGGCGCCGAGGCGCTTCTCGGCGATCTCGAAGGAGGTGCGCGTGCGGGTCGAGGCCTCGTAGAAGAGGTTGACGACGACGCGCCCGGAGAGGTCTGCGCCGAGCGCGGCCCCGCCCGAGAGCGCCGCGAGGTACCCGGACGCGCGGTCGAGCAGCGCCTCGATCTGCGCGCGCGACAGGTCTTCGATGCCGAGGAGGTGACGCATCGAGGCGCGGCGCTACCAACCGGACGCGCGGGCGTAAAGCGCCGCGGGTGAGCCAGCGCCGGAGGATCTCGAGCCCGTCGTCGAGCAGCGGCAGGCTCGTCCACTCGTTGCGCTGGTGCGCCTGCGCGTTGACCCCGGGGCCCCAGTTGACGGCGGGCACGCCGAGCGCCGCGAAGCGCGCGACGTCCGTCCACGCCTGCTTCGGCTCGACGACCGTGACCCCGGCGGCCCGCAGCCGCGCGACCTCCGGGTGCGACGAGAACGTGGGCGCGGACGGGCTGAGATCGAGGAAGCTCACGCGCGCGCGCCCCGCGACCAGCGCCTCGACCTCCGCCTGCGCGGCGAGGAGCGACGTGTCGGGCGTGAAGCGGTGGTTGAGGTTCAGCTCGAACGTGTCCGGCACGATGTTGCGCCCGCGGCCGCCGGAGGCCATCGTGGCCGAGGTGACCTTCCGGTAGACGAGGTCGCCGTCCCGGTACTCGACGGGCGCGCGCGCGGCGAGATCGGCGAGCAGGCCGGCCGCCGCGTGGATCGCGTTGTCGCCCTGCCACGGCCGCGACGAGTGCGCCGTCCGCCCCTCGAACGTGACCGTCGCGTGGATCGAGCCGTTGCAGCCGAGCTGCAGGTGGTTGTCCGACGGCTCGAGGCAGACGACGAACTCCTGCGACCGGAGCTCGGGATCGGCGGCGAGCAGCGGGCCGAGCTCGTTCTCCGCGTACGGCCCCTCCTCGCGCGCGTAGAAGACGAGCGAGAGATCCGCGCGGAGCGACGACGGCGGCGTCGACTCGACGAGCTCGAGCATCACCGCGAGGCCGGACTTCATGTCGGCCGCGCCCGCGCCGTAGAGCCTGTCGCCGTCGATGCGCGCGGGCCCGTCGTGCGGTGTGCGCACGACGTCGAGGTGCCCCGCGAGCGTGATGCGAGGCCCGCCGGTGCCGCGCGTGATCGGCGCGACGAAGCTGTCGCCGACCCTGCGGATCGCGCCCGCGAGCGGCCGCGTCGACAGGCGCGCCTCGACCGCGTCACAGAGCGCGCGCTCCTCGCCGATGGGCGACGGGATCCCGCAGAGCCACAGCAACGTCTCGTGCACGCGCGACATGGGCTGCCGCGCGAACCACGAGCGACGCGCCGCCGCAACCTCGCGCGTGTAGGCTCGCGCGGCGATGTGCATCAAGCCGGAGGCGCTGCTCTCGGGGCTGGTCGGCCGCGTCGAGCGCGACGCCTACCTCGTCACGCGCGACGACGTCGACGCGCTGCTCGGCGCGGGGCTCACGGAGGAGACGATCCGGGCGCACCTCGCGCGCCTCGCGCCGACCGCGGCGGCACGGCACGCGCTCCGCTTGCTCGACGCGCGATGAGGGCCGCGCTCGCGCTCTCGCTCGCGATCTCGACGGCGAGCCCCACCGCACTCGGCCAGATCGACGCGCGCGTGCGCGACGCGTACGAGGAGCTGGCGACGACGGGCCGGACGCCGCCGTGGTTCCGGCGCGCGCGCGAGGTGGAGGCGACGAGGGAGCTGCCGCTGCTGCTGCGCCTCTCGAGACCCCTGACGACCGTCGAGCAAGCGGGGCTGCGCGCGCGGGGCGGGCGCCTCGAGCCCGCACGGCTGACGGGCGGGACGCCGGCGACGCTGGGCCGCGACGCGTTCGAGTGGCTCCTCGGCACGGGCGCGATCTCGCGCGCGTCGGTCGATCTCGCGCCGCCTGTCATCGCTCGGCCGCTGGTCGCCGCGGCGAGGGAGAGCGGCGTCACCGGCGCGAGGCGGGCGTTCCGCGCAGCCACCGGCGCGGAGCTCTCGGGCGAGGGGCTCGTCATCGGCGATCTCGACACGACGGCGGACGTGTTTCATCCGGCTTTTTTCCGGCCGATGCCGCCGACAGCGTGGGTCGACGTCGACGAAGACGGCGCGCTGACACCTGGCCGCGACGGCTACGATCTCGACGGCGACGGCGCGATCTCACCGCGCGAGATCCTGCAGCTCCTGCCGAGCGAGGCGCGCGGCCTGTTCTCGTCGCAGATCCTCGACGGCACCGGCGATCCGAGGTTCGACCCCGAGTGGGACTACCTCTACCTCGACGAGAACGGCGACGGCCGTCGCAACGTCGGCGCCGAGGTCGAGGGCGCCGAGCTGCGACCGGGCATGGGCGAGGCCACGTTCGTCGCGGACGACGTCGACGGCGACGGCGTCATCCGCCAGCCCGAGCGGCTCTGGCGCCTCGGCGAGTCGAAGTTCCGCGCCGTCTCGCACAGGGGGCGCGTCTACCGTCGCGGGCAGGATCTCTCGAGCTTCTCGCCGGTCGTCACCGCCGCCGACGACGCGGCGCACGCGACCGCGGTGCTCGGCACGATCGCGGGCGGGCAAGCGGGCGCGTCGCGGTTCCTCGGCCTCGCACACGGCGCCGATCTCGTGCTCGTCACGACCCAGTGGGACACGATCTCGCTCGCGAAGAAGCTCGACTGGCTCGTGTCGGAGGGCGCGAGCGTCGTCGTCACCGAGCTCGGCACGTGGGGCTACGAGGTGTCGGACGGCTCGTCGGAGCTCGAGGCCGCGATCGACGCCGCGGTCACGAAGGGCACGCTCGTCGTCAGCCCGGCGGGCAACCTCGGCGAGTCTGCCAAGCACGCGTTCGCCGAGATCCCCGCCGACGCCGACTACGTCAACCAGGCGATCGATCTCGGCTCGAACGCCGGCTCGGTCTGGGCGAGCGTGACGTGGGTCGAGGGCGATCAGCCGCTCCTCGCGCGCGCGGAGATCGCCGGGCAAGAGATCGATCTCGGCGGCGGCCTCGCGAAGAAGATCGACGCGGGCGGCGTGATCAAGGCGCTCCACGGCGTGACGCCGAAGGGCTCGGGATACCTGCTGGTGTCGCTGACGCGCGGGGCGGCCCCGGCGCTGCCACCGAGCGTCACGCTCCGCCTCCGCGCCGCGGGGTCGACGCCGCTCCACGCGTCGCTGTTCATCCTCGACGACGTGTCGTCGTGGGGCGGCGGCTGGACGTGGAGCGCGTCGACGGCGGACGGCACGATCTGCCCGCCGGCGCTCGCGTCGAAGACCCTCTCCGTCGGCGCGGTGTCGCTGCACGTAGGGCCCGGATTTTACCCGGACGGCAGCGGGGCGCTCACGCTCCGCGGCTTCTCCGGTCGCGGCCCCGATCTCTTCGGCGAGCCCGCCGTCGAGCTCGTCGCGCCCGACAACGCGATCGCGGCGTATCCTGGCGCGTACGAGCCGGGCACGACGAAGGCGTCGCGCGCGGAGGCCCCGCTCGCCGAGTTCGGCGGGACGTCCGGCGCGGGCCCCGAGGTCGCCGCCACAGCCGCGCTGATGTTCCAGGCTCACCCCGGCGAGGGCGCGGCGCAGATTCGCGCGCGCCTGCTCGCCGCTGCGGCGCTCGATCCGCAGCTCGCCGCGCTCCCGGAGGCGGCGCGCGGCGCGGGGAGGCTGCGCATCGATCTGCCAGGGGCGACGGCGTCGCCTCCCACGGTCAGGCTCTCCGCGCCGCCGTCGGCGCGCGCAGGCGACGCGGTGACGGTCTCTGCCGTCGTCACCGGCGCGAGCTCGACCGCGCGCGCGCGGTGGGACGTCGGCGCGCTGGGCGCGCTCGGCCCCGAGACGGAGGAACTCTCGCGCACGCTCGTGCAGCCCGACGGCCCGCTCGACGTGCTCGTCGAGATCGTCGACCGAGAGGGAGGCGTCGCGCGCGCGTCGACGCGCGTCACGCTCGCTCGCGCGCCGTTGCCTGCCCCGCCCTCCCTGGCCGCAGAGCCCGCTCCGTCCGAGATCGTCGCCGGCGGCGGCGAGTGCGGCGTGGGCCGCGCGCGAACCAGCGCGACCGCCGGGCTCCTGGTCGCCGCGCTCGCGATCGCCGCCCGCGCGCGCCGGCGACGGTTACCAGTCGAGCACGAGGGCGACGTCCCGCGGCGGACGTGGCGGAGGCGGCGTCGGTAGCGACTCGCCCGTCATCCGCGCCGAGATGCACGCCGAGAGGTGCGGCGGGACCTCCGGCCCCGTCGGCTCGACCCTCGCCGCGGCGATCTTCGTGTTCTCGTCGAGCGTCAGCGTCACGAGGACCGACGCGCCCTGCCCCGGCGAGCCGCACGCGACGCCCGCGTGGTGCGCGAGCGTCGAGAGCACACGCCCGAAGGCGTGGCGCGCGTGCTCCTTCGGCAGCGGATGCTCGAACACCACGCGCGGCGCCCCGACGTCCCCTCCGGCGGGCGCCGCGCGCGCCGAGAGCCGCCGCGCGTAGTTCCAGCGGACGGAGACGCGCACGTCCATCGCCGTCCCGCGCGGGCCGCCGGCGAGGCCGCAGAGGCGCTCCTGCACGCAGCGCGCGTAAGGCGACACCGCAGCAGCCGGCGCCCCCACGCGCAGCGGCGCCCCCTCGGTCGAGAGCGCGACCGGGAACGCGAGCGGCGCCGCGTCGGTGATCACCGCGAGCCCCTCGCACGGATCGAGATCCGGCGTCGTCGAGAAGCTCCCCGCGGGCGCCTCCACCGCGGCCGTCACCCGCGGCAGCGTGGCGAGCGAGGGCTGCTGCGTGGGCGGCGTGAGCGGCGCGATCTCGAGCGCGGGCTTCATCGCGACGCGCGCGCGAGGCGCCGGGTGGAGCGGGGTCGAGGAGACGACGCTCCTCGGACGATCGTCGACGCCGCACCGCACCGTGCGCGGATCGCTCGAGGGCTCCACCGCGACCGCGGGCACCTCGACCGACGCGACGGGCGCGGGCGGCGACGCGGCGGGAGGTGAGCCTCCGCAGCCCGCGACGAGCGCGACGGGCAAGCCGAGCGGCAGGTGCGGGCGCATCAGCGGGTCATCTTGATCGCGAGCACGAGGATGCCCTTGTCGTAGCTCTGACCGGCCACGAAGAAGGGCTCGTCGAGCTTCGCCGCCACCTCGAGCAGCGGGAGGAAATCCTTGCCCTTCGGATCGCTGATGGTCGCGGCGACCTTGTAGCGCGCGTCGCCCTTCGACTCGGCAAGCCCCTTGTAGGTGACGCGCAGGGTGCGTCCGTCGGGGAGCGCGAGCTGACCGCCGCCGCCGAGCGGCGCGGGCAGGCGCTTGTCGATCAGCAGCTTGTAGGTGTCATACGCCGAGAAGGGCGGCCTCGTGAGCTGCGGCGTCAGGTGCTTGACCCGCGGATCGATCCCGCCGCCGGCGTTCGTCGCGTGCATCACCAGCACGTCTGCGTTGAGCGAGCTCGGCGTGGGCGCGGGCGCGCTCGCGGACGCCGACGTCGCGTGAGGCGCGTCCGCGAACGTGCGCGAGACGGGCAAGCAGAGCCCTGCCGCCGCGACCGCGACCACGAGCGCCCTGGACAGGAGCTGACGCCTCACGGCTGCGGATCCTCGCCGATCCACACGACGGGCGTCGTCTCCGTGTTCTCGCCGCGGACGAAGAAGATCGCGCCGTGGTTCGAGCCGAAATCGACCGCAGAGACGGACGTGCCCGGCTCACCGGGCGCGGCGGGCGTCGCGACGACGGGCGGGCTGACCGAGGCCACCGCGACGGGTGCGCGCGCCGGCGCCGACACCTGCCACCAGAGCATGACCGCCGCCGCCGCAGCGAACAGCGCGATCGTGATGACCGTGCCCCCGCGCGCGGCCAGCGTCGCCGACGGGCGCGCGCTCGGATGCGCCGCGGGCGCCGGCGCGTTGCGGAGCGCGGCGCCCTGGCGATCGATCGCCGCCATCACGTCGTCGGTCAGGTCGATCCCCGCTCGGCGGTCGAGCGCCGCGCCCACCTCGGCGTAGAACCCGCGCTCGCGCGCGACCGCGGCGGCGAGCTCCGGGTGCGCCGCGAGGTACCGCTCGACCTCGGCCTCGCGCGCCTCGTCGAGCTCGCCGTCGACGAGCGCCATCAGCTCGAGCGCGGAGGGCGGCCTCACGCCGACCCCTTGCGCGAGCGAGGCACCGGCGCGTGACCGGCCGCGTCCTCGTAGAGCCCTGCGAGCGCGCGCTGGAGCTTCTGACGCGCGTGGAAGAGACGGCTCATGATCGTGCCCTTCGAGACCCCCATCGCCTCGGCCATTTCTTCGTAGGACATGCCCTCGAGCTCGCGCATCAGGATGACCCCGCGGTGGTACGGCGGGAGCTCGGCGAGCGCGACGCCGATGCGCTCGTCCAGCTGCCGTCGATATACCATGTCGGACGGGTCGAGCCCGTGCGCCGAGAACGGCAGCCCGCCGTCGTCGAAGTTCTCCGGGGGCTCGAGATCCTCGACGGCGCGGCCGGGCTTGCGGATGGCGTCGATGGAGAGGTTCGAGACGATGCGGTAGAGCCAGGTGAAGAAGCTCGACCCGTGCTGAAACGTGGGCAGCCCCTTGTGCACCCGCAGGAAGGCCTCCTGCACCACCTCTCGGGCGTCGTTCTCGTCGCGCACGAGGGCGAGCGCGACGGCGTGCGCGCGCCGCTGGTGACGCTCCACCAGCTCGCGAAAAGCGCCACGATCACCCTGCTTCGCTCGGTCGATGAGTGCACGATCAACGTCGGCCTCCGCACGTCTGGCCTCGCGGTTGGACGAGCGCCGGTCGCCGCTATTCACGCGCGGCGCCGCCTGATCGACGGGCTCCTCGGCGACCTCGAGCCGGGCCGTGAGCGCGACGATGCTCGACACTCCGCGGTCTACGAGATCGTCAGGGGGCTTCTGCCTCGGCTTCGCCATCGGCCCGCCCGAGGGTAGCGCAACGCGGCGAGCGCGCGCTCAGGGAACGCCCGGATCCGGATCGAACCCGGGAACCGCGGCGACGTCGGGCAAGAGCCCGAGCGTCACGGTGACCTCGAACTCGCGCTTGCCGCGCGAGATCTTGACGGGCGTCGCGGCGCCCACGCCGGCGAGGCTCGCGCGCCAGCGGAGGTCTTCGGGGCTCTCGATGGGCGCGCCGTTGAAGCCGATGACGACGTCGCCGACGGCGATCCCGGCGCGGTCGGCGCCGCCGCCGGGCTGCACCCCCTCGACGAGCGCGCCCTTGCGGTTCGGCCTGCCCGCGCGCTGGGCGTCGGTCGCGTCGAGCGCCTGCACGTTCACGCCGAGCGCGCTGCGGGTGATCTTCCCGTCGCGCACGAGCATCGGGACGAGCGCCTTCACCATGTCGATCGGGATGGCGAACCCGACGTTGTTCGCCATCGCGCGGACGGCCGTGTTGATGCCGACCACCTGCCCCCGCAGGTTGATGAGCGGGCCGCCGCTGTTGCCGGGGTTGATGGCGGTGTCCGTCTGCAGGAAGTTGAAATACGCGCGGCCGGTGCGGTCGAGATCCTTGAAGTACGAGCTCGTGCGGCCCTTCGCGGAGATGATGCCAGCGCTGACGGTGTGGGAGAGGCCGAACGGGTTGCCGATCGCGACGACCCAGTCTCCCACCTCGAGCGAGCTCGAGTCCCCGAGCGGCAGGTAGGGCGCGTTCGTCAGCTCGATCTTCAGCACCGCGACGTCCGTCAAGGCGTCACGCCCGACGAGCTTCGCGTCGAACACGCGGTCGTCGGCGAGCCGGACGAGCAGCGTCGTCGCGTCGGCCACGACGTGGTTGTTCGTCAGGATGTAGCCGTTCGGATCGTAGATGAACCCGGAGCCGAGGCCCTCCTTCAGCGTGCGTCGACCGCCGGAGCGCGTGCGGGCCTCCTCGCGGACCGCGATGAAGACGACCGACGGATCGCACGCCTTCACCACCGACGAGAACGACATCGGCGCGGTCACGCCGCCGGGCAGCGTCACGCTCGCGGCGGGCGGCGGAGGCAACGTGGGCAGCGGCGCCGCGCTCGTCGGCGGCGTCGCGACCGCCGGGCTCCCCGCGGCGCCCGTGCCCCAGGACCTCGAGCTCTTGCACGCGCAGCCCATCGACAGGGCCGCAGCGGCGAGCACCGCGAGGGCGGCCTCTCGCCTCACGTGCCGCGCGAGACCTCGACGAACCGCAGCCGCAGGTCGACGAGCGCCTGGGAGAGCAGCCGCTCCTCCTCGCCGCTCAGGTTGCCCTTCGTCTTGTCGTGCAGCAGCCCGAGGATGTCGATCGTCTGGCGCGCGAGATCGAGCTGCGGCTCGGCCTTGCCGTCGACGTCGGGCGCGTCGCCGAGGTGCACCAGCGCGGAGTGCGACAGCGACATCACGAAGGTGCTGAAGTCGATCTGCGGGAGGCTGTCTTGCTCGTCGGCCACGCGGCGCCCTCCCCTGCTCAACCGTCGGAGGGCGCGCCGTCTTCCGACAGCGCGGGCTGCGGCATCGACACCGTCTCGACCTGCGAGGAGAGGTCGGGCAGGTCCTTCAGGTGCTTCTCGAGCTGCTTCTGCTCGAGGAGCCCCTTCTTCAGGTGGCGGGCCTGCACGCGGACGTCGGTGAGCCAAGCGCTCTCGAGCTTCATGGTCGGGACCGAATAACGCGGGAGCGCCTGGTGTCAACCGCAAACAGCGGTCAGTCGCGGCGCCGCAGCTGCACGAGGCCTGGCGCCGGGTGGGGGTGATCGTGGTCGTGCTCGCCGTCGCAGCACGAGTCGGCCTCCTCGAGCGCGCGCTCGGCCGTCTCCAGCTCCTCGTCGGTGGCGGGGCGCACGTCGGCGACCTCGACGTCGAAGGTGAGGTCTTGCCCCGCGAGCGGGTGGTTGCCGTCGACGACGAAGCCGCCCTCGACGATCTCGACGACGCGCAGCGCGCCCACGTGGCCGTCGTCGCCCTCGACCTCGAGGACGTCCTCGACCTTCAGCGAGTCGGGATCGCCGACCTCGTCGCGGTCGAGCGTGAAGACGGCGTCGGGATCGCGATCGCCGTAGGCCTCCGCCACCGGCACCTTCACGGTGCAGCGCTGCCCGGCGACCTTGCCCTCGAGCGCCGCCTCGACCGCGGGGAACAGCTGCCCGTAGCCGTGCACGTACGAGAAGGGATCGTCGAGCGTCGACTCCTCGACGAGATCTCCGTCCTCGTCGAGGAGCCGGTACGCGAGCTCCACCATGGTGCCGGGGCCGACCTGCGTGTGCGTCATCTGCGCGTTCGAGCGGCTCAGTTCGTGACCGCGGTGGCGGGCACGTGCGGCTGCGGCATGCTCTCGAGCGCGGCCTCGAGCACCTGGTCCATCTTCGCGCACGAGACGAACTCGAGCTCGTCCTGGACCTCCTTCGGCACCTCCTCGAGGTCGGGCATGTTGCGCTCGGGCAAGAGCACCCGCTTGATGCCGGCCCGGTGCGCCGCGAGCACCTTCTCCTTCAGGCCGCCGATGGGGAGCACGCGGCCGCGCAGGCTGATCTCGCCCGTCATCGCGACGTCGTGGCGCACGCGGATGCCGGTCAGCAGCGACACGAGCGCGGTGAACATCGTGACGCCCGCGCTCGGGCCGTCCTTCGGCATGCCGCCCGCGGGGATGTGGATGTGGACGTCGCTCTTGTCGAGGAAGTCCTTCGCGACCCCGAGGCGCTCGGCGTTCGCGCGGACGTAGGAGAGCGCCGCCTGCGCGGACTCCTTCATCACGTCGCCGAGCTGCCCCGTGAGCGTGAGCTTGCCCGAGCCGTGCATCTTCGTCGCCTCGATGAAGAGGATCTCGCCGCCGACGCTCGTCCACGCGAGGCCCGTCGCGACGCCCGTCTCCTCGGTGCGCTCGGCGATCTCGGACGTGTACTTCGGCGCGCCGAGGAACTCTCGCAGATCGTCCTCGGTGTCGATGACGCGTTTCTGCGTGTCGCCCTCGGCGACCTTCACCGCGACGCCGCGGATGACGCCGGCGACCTGCCGCTCGAGGCTGCGGACGCCGGCCTCGCGGGTCCAGTGCTCGATGATCTCCTCGATGGCGCCGTCGGTGACCTCGAGCATCTCGGGCTTGATGCCGTGCTCTTCCATCTGCTTCGGCACGAGGTGCTGCCGCGCGATGGCGAGCTTCTCTCGGCGCGTGTAGCCGGGGATCTCGATGATCTCCATGCGGTCCTTCAGGGGCGCGGGGATCGGATCGGCCATGTTCGCGGTCGCGATGAACATCACGTGCGAGAGGTCGTACGGGATCTCGAGGTAGTGATCCGCGAACGTGTTGTTCTGCTCCGGGTCGAGCACCTCGAGCAGCGCGGAGGCCGGATCGCCGCGGAAGTCGTGGCCGAGCTTGTCGACCTCGTCGAGCATCATCACCGGGTTCACGGTGCCGGCCTTCTTCATCTTCTGGATGACCTGGCCAGGCAGCGCGCCGACGTAGGTGCGCCGGTGCCCGCGGATGGCGGCCTCGTCGTGCACGCCGCCGAGGCTGGCGCGCTCGTACTTGCGGCCGAGCGCGCGCGCGATCGACCTGCCGAGCGACGTCTTGCCGACGCCGGGCGGGCCGAGCAGGCAGAGGATGGGGCCCTTCTTGTCGGGCTTCAGCTTGCGGACGGCGAGGTACTCGAGGATGCGCTTCTTCACCTTCTCGAGGCCGTAGTGATCCTCGTCGAGGACCTTGCGCACCTGCGAGATGTCCATGTTGTCGACCGTCGACTGCGTCCACGGGATGTCGAGGATCCAGTCGAGGTACGTGCGCACGACGGTGTACTCGGCCGACCCGACCTGCATCGAGCGGAGGCGCTTCAGCTGCTTCTTCGCGACCTGCTCGGCCTCGTTCGGGAGATTGGCCTTGACGACGCGCTCCTCGACGCCGTCGAGATCGCCCTGGTCGCCGTCGTCCTCGCCGAGCTCCTCCTTGATGGCCTTCAGCTGCTGGCGCAGCACGTACTCGCGCTGGTTCTTGCCCATCTCCTCCTTGATCTGGGAGTTGATGCGCTCGCGCATCTTCAGGATCTCGAGCTGGCGCGTCAGCATGCGGATGACCTTGCGGAGGCGGTCCTTCACCTCGACGGTCTCGAGCAGCTGCGCCTTCTCCTCGACCTGCGCGTCGAGGTTGGCCGCGACGAGATCGGCGAGCGGCCCGGGCGACTGGATGCCGTCGATCAGCGTGGAGGCCTCGCGGGGCAGCTCGGGCATCAGGTGGATCACCTGCTTCGCGAGGTCGCGCAGCGACAGGGACAGCGCCTCGGCCTCGACGTCCTCGCCCTCGGGCTCGCTCACGCGCTCGATGCGCGCCTTCATGTAGGGGCTGCTGGCCGTCTGCGCCTTCAGGCGGATGCGCGAGACGCCCTGCAGGATGAGGCTGTAGTTGCCCGAGCTGTGCTTCAGCGCCTTCAGCACGCGCGCGGCGGCGCCGACGGGGTAGAGATCCGTCTCGCCGGGATCGTCGGTGGAGGGATCGCGCTGCGCGAAGATCGCGATGACCGGCGAGGAGAGGTTGTCGAGATCCTCGACGAGCGCGACCGACTTCTCGCGGCCGACGTCGAAGGGCGCGACCGCGCCGGGGAACAGCACCGCGTTCCGGATGGGCAGGACGGGGAGCTCGTCGCCGAAGACGATCTCCTCCTCCTGCTTCGCTGGGGCTTTCTTCTCGCTCATGGTGGCTCCGTTGGCTTTCGCCCGATGAGGCGCGCGGCGTCAACCGATCTCGCGGCGACGCGCCGTGGGTCGACCCTAATCACTCGCGCGAGGTGCGCCACCCGCGCGCCCGCGGCGTCGAGATCTTCCTTGCTCTGCGGGTGACGCTGTGGTCTTACGCGCGCCGGCAATTCATGGAAGGCAATCAGCGGTCGTGAGTCGCGGAGATCTCCTAGAGCTGGAAGGCACCATCGTCGACGCGCTCGGCGGCGGTCAGTACGCGATCAAGGTCGACCAGGGCGGATCGATCGTGCGGGCGCAGCTCTCGGGGCGCATGCGGCGGTTCCACATCCGCGTGCTGCCGGGCGATCGGGTGCGCGTCGCGGTGTCGCCGTACGATCCGACGCACGGCCTGATCGTCTTCCGCGGGAGGTGACGCGCGCCGCCCGCGTAGGACGCGCCATGCGCGCGCTTCGCTCCCTCGCGGCCGTCACCCTCTCGCTGCTCGCGGCCTGCGGCGGTGACTCGGCGCCCAACGGCACCGCCGAGGACACCTTCATCCGCGAGTACTGCGACCTCACCTCGAAGTGCTGCGCGCAGGCGACGGACGCGGTCGACTGCGCGAGGGCGTTCACGCTGTTCCAGACCTACCTGCCGAGGAGGTTCGACGCGGGGAAGGCCGGCGCGTGCCTCGCTCGGCTCCGCGAGGCGCGCGCCTGCGACTTCTCCGACGCCGAGGACGACTGCGGTCGAGTGCTCGGCGAGACCCAGCGCTCGGGCAGCGCCGCCGCCGGCGCCGCGTGCCAGACCACGGCCGACTGCGCGCTCTCCAGCGAGGGTGAGACCGTTTGCCACTGGGCGGGCTCGACCGGCACGTGCAGGTTGACGGTCGACGGCGCGCCCGGCGCGGCGTGCGACGGGACGAGGCGGGGCAAGATCACGGTGGTCGAAGCGGACAGCGACGACCAGCCTCGGCTGGTGACCTGCGACGCCGCGAAGGGCCTCGTCTGCGGGCAGAGCCGCGTGTGCGCGCCGCTCGGCGCTCCGGGCGCGCCCTGCTCGACGTCGAACGAGTGCAGCTCGCAGATCTGCCAGGCCTCCGCGTGCGTGGGGCGCGCGGAGCTCGGCGCGTCGTGCGCGGGCGTCTCGTGCGTCGACGACGGGTACTGCGACG
>JADLFU010000006.1 GCA_020849655.1 Polyangiaceae bacterium
GCCGAATTGGGCTGAAATCCGCGCGCAGGCGTGGCCGTGCCACGTCGAGCACGGTTTCACCCAAGACGGCCGAAGGACGCGAGGAATCCGGCGCTCGCGACGAAGGGCTCCCGAAACCCATGCTCAGTGTCTGGATTTGTCGGGCGGCCTGGAACTTGTATCGCCGCCGCCACACTTCTTGCGAACGGGGTCTTGCATGCGAGCGACGCGCGTCTGGGGACTGGGAGTAGTCTTGTTTGGATCGCTGGGCGGCCTCGCGGCCTGTGGAGGCGCCGAGTTCGATCAGGGGCTCGGCGCTGCGGCGGGCGCGGCGGGCTCCACGAACGGGAGCGCTGGCGCTGGCGGCGTGGCAGCTGGTCACGCGGGCTCCGCGACAGCGGGCGCCTCGCAGGCGGGATCGTCCCAGGGCGGCTCAGGCGGCTCCACCTCGGGGAGCGGCGGCGCGGGCACCGGCGGAGGCAAGGCGGGCAGCGCGGGCGCGACCGGCGGCATCGGCGGAGGCAAGTCCGGTAGCGGCGGGAAGGCCGGGAGCGGGGGTGCGGCGGCCGGCTCGTCGCAAGGAGGAGCGGGCTCGTCGCAAGGAGGAGCGGGCTCGTCGCAAGGAGGCGCCGGAGGCGCTGGCGCAGCGGGCTCCGCAGGCGGAGGAGCGGCGGGCGCAGGCGGCGGAGCGGCGGGCGCAGGCGGAGGAGCGGCGGGCGCAGGCGGAGGAGCGGCGGGCGCAGGTGGCGGGCCTGCGTGCGCGCCGGATCACAGCGCGTGCAAGACGCCGGACGGCGACGCTGGCCTCTGCTCGGCGGGCGTGTGCGGCCCGTGCTCGTCGCCCGCGGACGACCTCGCCTGCGACGCGGCGTACGGCGGCAGCACAGGCAGCCACGTCTGCGTCGCGGGGGCGTGCGCGCCGTGTGACGCGGTGGGCACCGCATACGTCGTCGACCCCGTCGCCGGCAACGACGCGACGGCCACCGGCAGCGGCTCCTCGGGCGGCGTCTCCGCAGGCGCCTGCGCGTTCAAGACGGTGACGGCCGCGATCAAGGCCATCGGCGCCAACGCCAACCAGAAGAAGCTCACGATCGAGATCGTGGGGCCGTCGACGGTCGTCGCGGGAGAGACGTTCCCGTGGGTGGTCCCGAGGAACACCACGATCACCACGCGCGGCGGCGCCGTGACGGTCGCGCCCGTGGGCTCCAACCTGCGCACCATCACGCTCGCCGAGGCCGGCGCTGGCGTCTCGGCGCCGCTCGGGCTGACGATCGATGGGCAAGACATGACGGGCACGAGCCGAGGCGTGGTGTTCGACACCGGCGCCGACGACACGACGTCGCTGCGCCACGTTCGCATCCGGCGCTTCCCCGGCGCGGGGATCGCGGTCGCGGCGACGCCGCGGGCGGGGTTCCCGGCGACGCGAGGCAGCGTGCTGCAGGGAGTCGAGGTCGACGAGTGCGGGGGCAGCGCGTCGGGGGCCGCGGTCGTGGTGGGTGACGGCGCGGTGTTCCTCACGATCGCCGTGTCGGCAGGAGAGGCCCCGACGAAGATCACGCGGTCCCCCGGCACGGGGCTGCGGGTGATGGGGGCCGCCGGCGTGAAGCTGACGGGCGCCATCGACCTCTCGGCGCCCGCCGGGCTGCTCGAGCTGAGCGACAACGCGGCGATGGGCGCCGACGTCCAGCACGGCCCCAACGGGACGGCGTCCT
Organism: Polyangiaceae bacterium; assembly: GCA_020849655.1. Lineage (GTDB taxonomy): Bacteria > Myxococcota_A > Polyangia > Polyangiales > Polyangiaceae > JADLFU01. The sequence continues at coordinate 1,692 of JADLFU010000006.1, forward strand.
CGCTCACCGGCGTGCTCCTCCGCGGCAACGGAAAGGGGAACACGCCGGGGCCGGGCCTCCGCGTCAACCTGTTCTCGAAGCTCAAGGTGCGCGGCTGCGCCAGCCTCGACAACGGCGACCACGGCGTCCTCGTGATCTCCCCCGGGGCCATCAGCGGCAACCTCACGCCCGGCGTCGATCTCGGCGTCGACAATGATCTCGGCGGCAACGTGCTGCAGGACGAGACCAGCGGGCTGCGCAACCCGATGTCCGGCGTGTGCTTCTCGGCGCCTGCGGCGGGGATCTACACGATACCCGCGCGCGGCAACACGTTCAGCGCCGACAAGACCTGCGCGACGAAGGCCAAGGTGCTGAAGTTCAGCAGCTCCTGCAAGGACGCGGACGTCGGCGTGCTGGGAGGCAACCCCAGCGCCACCGTCGACACGCTGCTCTGCACGCAACTCTGAGCCCCAGAGCGCGCGCACACTGATCCCCCCGCTGCTGTGCAAGCCCCGCGCCGCGCGGAGGATCGTGCGTCGCTCACCCTGGTCGCGCGAACGGTCCAGTTTCTTGACGTAGGAAGAATGAACAGTGTCCACCATTCGGACGGATGCTGCGCGGCTGGCGGGGCGCGGGCGATCGGCTAGGCTGACGTGCTCATGCCGGGCGCCACACCTCCCCTCGATCGCCGCGCCTTCGTCGTGTCCACGCTCTCCAGTGGCTTCGCGCTCGCGGTCGCCGCGGAGGCGGGGTCGGCCACGGCGTCGACGTCGGCGGAGGGGCTGGTCGCGGGCGCCGTCGCGATCCCGGTCGCCGGCGGCGAGGTGCCGGCGTACCGCGCCGCGCCGAAGGGCGCCTCTCGCGCGCCGGTCGTGCTCGTCGTCCACGAGATCTTCGGGGTCCACGAGCACATCCAGGACGTCTGCCGGAGGCTCGCCGCGCTCGGCTACCTGGCGGTCGCGCCCGAGCTGTTCGCGCGGCACGGCGACGCCTCGAAGCTGAAGACCTCGAAGGAGATCCTCGAGCAGATCGTCTCCAAGGTGCCCGACCGGGAGGTGCTCGCCGACCTCGACGCCACGCTCTCCTGGGCCGGGGGCCACGGGGGAGACACGTCGCGCGCCGCGGTCGTGGGGTTCTGCTGGGGAGGGCGCGTCACGTGGCTCTACGCCGCGCACAACCCGCTCCTGCGCGCGGGCGTCGCGTTCTATGGTCGCCTCGTCGGCGCGACCGACGCACTGCGACCTCGACACCCGGTCGACGTCGCGGCGTCGCTCTACGTGTCGGTGCTCGGCCTCTACGGGGGCGCGGACGACGGCATCCCGCAGAGCTCGATCGACGCGATGCGCGCGGCGCTCCCTGACCGCGCGCCCCGCTCCCAGATCGTCGTCTACCCCGGCGCGCCGCACGCGTTCTTCGCGGACTACCGCCCGAGCTACCGCAAGGACACGGCCGAGCTCGCCTGGGCGCGGCTGCGCGCGTGGCTGGTCGACCACGGCGTGTGATGAATGTTTGATTCGTGTCAGGCGACCTCGGGGGCGTCGAGCACCCACGACAGCTCGCGCGGCACCTTCGCGCGCGCGCCGGGGGACGCGATCGGCCTGGCGACGGAGAGGGTGTTCCAGAGCAGCACCGTCCCCTGCGCGCGGCGCTCGGCGAGGAGCTGGCGCAGGCCGACGAGCGCCTTGCCGCTGTAGGTGACCTCGCCGGGCGCGCCCGTCAGCGCGCGCACCTCGTCGATCGCGCGCCGGGCCTCCGGGGTCGGGTGGCCGTAGCCGGGGCCGAGCGCGCCGCCGTGCAGGCTGAACCGCGGGGCGCGCCGGCGCGCGCGGCGGTACGTGGGCGAGCGCGCCTCGAGCCAGCGCCGCGTGGCGTCGATCACGAGGCCGACCGTGAGCCGGTTGCAGGCCACGGCGTCCGTGATGCGCACGCCGATGATCTCCGTCTCCCACCCGAGCCACGCCGCCCCGAGCGCGAGCGCGGCGAGCGTGCCCGAGCTGCCGGTCGGCAGCACGATGTGGTCAGGGCGGGGCAACAGGCCGAGGTCGACCTGCTCCGCGAGCTCGAGCATGGCGTCGACGTAGCCGATGTTCGCGAGCGGCGTCGGCGCGCCGGGCAGGATGAGGTAGCGGTCCGGGCGGCGCTGCAGGAGCCACGTGCGCGCGGCCGTCCTCGCGTAGCCGCCCCCGTAGAACAGCCGCGCGCCCGCGTCGGCGTCGGCGAGCACGGCCTCCTTCGCGAACCGCGTGACCGGCTGATCGAACAGCACCGCCGACAGCTCGAGCGAGAGGAGCCGCGCGAAGAGCGCCGTCGCCGTCACCTGCGTGGACGCGAGCCCGCCGGCCGTCACGATGCGCGGCGAGCCCCTCGCGATCACGTCCGCGAGCACGTACTCGTACCGCCGCACCTTGTTGCCCCCGTAGAGCGGCGAGACGAGATCGTCGCGCTTCATCCACACGTCGACGCCCGGCGCCGAGAGCGAGGGCGCGCGCTCGACGGGCGTCGGGACGTGCGCGAGCGGCACCATCGGCAGCGTCGCGAGCTCGGGCAGCCGACGGAACAGCGCGGGCACTCGTGGCGGCGCGAGGGACATCGCGCGGCGAGGGTACCGCGAGCGGCGCGCGCGTGTAGCATCCCGCCGCGAATGTCCTTGCTCGACAGGCTCCCGCTCCGCAGGCTGCTCTCCTCGTCCCGCGTGCGCGGTCGACGGGTGTTCCTCTCGGAGGGGCGCGCGCAGATCGAGGTGCGGGGCGTGACGCCGGAGTCCGCGCCTCGGCTCGGCCGCGCGCTCTCCCGCGCCGGGACACGCAACCCGCACGTGCGCTGGGTCGAGCTCGCGGCGCCGCTCGCTCGCGCGTCGATCGCGTTCGAGCGCGGCGCGTGCACCGCGGAGGAGCTGGTGGGGATCATCGAGGCCGCCGAGGAGGAGTGCGAGCTCGGCGCGGCGTCGCTCCCCGAGCGCAGCGTCCACCCCGTCGACGAGGAGCAGGAGGCGTTCGCCGAGCTCGAGATCGCCGCGAACGCCATGGGGTTCGCGCTCGGGGCGCTCCTGCGCGCATCTCCGCTGCCGCCGCTCGGGTTCGGCGTGAACGCGTCGACGGTGCTCACGGTGGTCGACGCGGTGCCGCGCCTGCGGCGCGTCGTCGAGGAGCAGATCGGGCGCGAGAACACCGAGCGCGCGCTGCGCCTCACGCTGCCGCTGACGCAGGGGCTCGCGCAGCGGACGCTCGCGCAGATCGTGGAGCTGTCGTCCCGCGCGACGGCGCTCTCGGAGGCGCGGGCGCGCCGCCGCACCTTCGAGGGCCGCGCGAGCGATCTCCTGTCGCAGCCGGGGGAGCACGTGCCGCCATCGCCGCCTCCCTCGCGCGCCGAGCTGCCGAAGGGCCCCATCGAGCGCTACGAGGGGTCGGCGTGGATGGTGTCGCTCGGCGCGTTCGCGGTGAGCCTCGCCTCCAGCCGCAGCGCGCAGGCGGCGCTCGCGTCGCTGCTCGTCGGCCTGCCGAAGGCCGCGAGGCTCGGGCGCGAGGCCTTCGCGTCGCACCTCACCTCCGTCCTCGCGGCGCGCGGCGGCGTCACGCTCGATCCCGCCGCGCTCCGCCGGCTCGATCGCGTCGACACGGTCGTGCTGCCCGCCGAGCTGTTCGGCGACGTCGATCCCGGGGCCGGCGCGCCGCCGTGGCTCGAGGCGCTGATCGCGGCCGCGCGCGACGCGGGGGTCTCGCTCGTCGTCGCGGCCGCCGAGCCGCACCGGTGGTCGGGGCTCGGCGCGGACGCGGTCGTGCTCGGCGGCGCGGCGCTCGCCGACTCCGTCCGGCGCCTCCAGAACGAGGGCAAGGTCGTGATGCTCGCCGACCGCCAGCGCTCGGGCGCGCTCGGGCTCGCCGACGTCGGCGTCGGGCTGTTCCGCGCGGGCGCGCCGACGCCGTGGGGCGCGCACCTGCTCGTGCGCGACGATCTGTCGGAGCTGCCGCTGCTTCTGTTCGCGTGCGCGGCGGCGCGCAAGGCCTCGACCCAGAGCGCGAGCGTCGCGCTCGCCGGGGCCGGGCTCGGATCGTTCGCGTCGTCGGGCGGGCTCTTCTCGAACGCGCGGCGCGTGATGCGCGTCGTGAACCTCGCGGCCCTCGGCTCGATGGCGAACGGCCTGCGCGTCTCGTACGAGCTGTCGAAGCGCCCGCTGCCGGTGCCGCGCGATCCGACGCCGTGGCACGCGCTCGACGTCGCCGAGGTGCTCGACCGCCTGGGCACGAGCGAGCGCGGCCTGCGCGGCCGCGACGTCACGCTGCGCGCGCGCCCGCGTCGACCGCCGCCGTCGGCCCTCCTCGAGCTCGGGGAGGCGATCGCGGTGGAGCTCGACAACCCGCTGACGCCGCTGCTCGCGGCCGGCGCCGGGCTCTCGGCCGTCACCGGCTCGCTCGACGACGCGGGGCTCGTCGCGTCGGTCGTGGCGCTGAACGCGATCGTCGGCGGCGCCCAGCGGTTCTCGGCGGAGCGCGCGCTCCGCAAGCTCGAGCGCGGCGAGCAGATCCTCGCCTGCGTCGTGCGCGACGGCGTGCCCTCGCGGATCCCCGCGTCCGCGCTCGTCCGGGGCGATCTCGTGCGCCTCGAGGCCGGCGACGTCGTCCCGGCCGACTGCCGCGTCGTCTCGGCCGAGGCGCTCGAGGTCGACGCCTCCAGCCTGACGGGCGAGTCCGCGCCCGCGGCGAAGGGCGCGGCGTCGACGAAGGCGCGCGACCTCGCCGAGCGCACCTCGATGCTGCACGAGGGCACCGAGATCGCGTCGGGCCGCGCGACCGCGGTCGTCGTCGCCACCGGCGAGGACACCGAGGGTCGCCGCGCGCTGCGCGCCGCGGGCTCGGCGCCCCGTCGGGGAGGGGTCGAGGCCCGCCTGGAGAAAATAACGAAGCTGACAGCGCCGATCGCGGGCACCGCGGGCCTCGCGCTCGTCGGGATCGGCCTGCTGCGCGGGCGCAGCGTCGACGACGTGGTGTCCGCTGGGGTGAGCCTGGCCGTCGCAGCGGTGCCGGAGGGCCTCCCGCTGCTCGCGACCGCCGCGCAGCTCGCCGCCGCGAAGCGCCTCGGTGAGGCGGGCGCGTTCGTCCGGGATCCGCGCGCGCTCGAGACGCTCGGCCGAGTGAACGTGCTCGCCGTCGACAAGACCGGGACGATGACGGAGGGCCGGCAGGAGCTGGTCGCGGTGTGCGCCCGAGGGGAGCCGGCGCCCCTCGACGCGCTCGACGCGGACGGCACCCGCGCGCTCCAGGTGGCGCTCGCCTCGGGTGCGCAGCCGCGCGCGTCGCACGCGGTCGACTCGATCGACGTCGCCATCGCCGCCGCGGCGCGGCGCCTGCGCGTGGCCTTGCCTGCGCGCTTCCGGCCGATGGCGGAGCTGCCGTTCGACGCGAACCGCCGCCTCTCGGCCGTCCTCGGCGCGGTCGATGGGGGCTCCCTGCTCGCGCTGAAGGGCGCCGTCGAGTCGGTGCTCGCGGCGTGCACGGCGGGCCCCGACGGCGCGCCGCTGACGGACGCCGGGCGCGCGGCCGTGAGGGCGCGCGAGCTCGAGCTCGCCGCGCGCGGCCTGCGGGTGCTCGCGGTGGCCGAGCGCCGCGCCGACGCCGCGGTGCCGATCGACGCGACGGTCGTCGGCGACGCAGAGCTCGCGGGCGCGCGCCTGCTCGGCCTGCTCGCGTTCCGTGATCCCGTCCGGCGAGAGGCCCCCGGCCTCGTCCGCGACCTCGGCCGCGCTGGGGTGAGGATCGTGATGATCACCGGCGACCACCCGGCGACGGCCCGCGCGATCGCGGAGGAGCTCGGCCTCCTCCCCGGCGGCGAGGTGCTCTCGGGCGCCGATCTCGACGGACTGGGCGATGACGAGCTCGCGTCGCGCTCGCTCGGGGTGGCGGTCGTCGCGCGTGCGACGCCGTCGCAGAAGGTGAGGTTCGTTCGCGCCCTCCAGAAGGCCGGCCGGTGCGTCGCGATGGCGGGCGACGGCACCAACGACGCGCCCGCGATCCGCATCGCCGACGTCGGGCTCGCGCTCGGCGCGAGGGCGACCGCGGCCGCGAGGGCGTCGGCCGACATCGTGCTCACCGACGAGCGGCTCGGCACCGTCGCGCGCGCGGTCGTCGAGGGGCGCGCCCTGTGGGAGGCGGTGAAGGACGCCGTCTCGATCCTCATCGGCGGCAACCTCGGCGAGATCGGCTTCACGCTCGGCGCGGGGCTCCTCGACGGGCGGCCGCCGCTCAACGCGCGGCAGCTGCTGCTCGTCAACCTGCTCACCGACGTCGCGCCGGCGATGGCCATCGCGATCCGCGCGCCCGACGACGCGACCCTCTCCCGGCTCTCCGAGGTCGGCCCCGACGCGTCGCTCGGGCGCGCGCTCTACAAGGACATCGCGCTCCGCTCTGCGCTGACGGCGTCCTCCGCGGGCGGCGCGTGGATCGTCGGGAGGCTGACGGGCACCGCCGCGCGCGCGCGCACGATCGGCATGGTGGCGCTCGTCGGCAGCCAGCTCGGCCAGACGCTCGCGGCGGGGCACGGATCGCGGCCGGTGCTCTGGACGTGCGTCGGATCGGCCGCGCTCCTCACCGGGATCGTGCAGCTGCCGGGGGTCTCGCGCGCGTTCGGGTGCACGCCGCTCGGGCCGGTCGGCTGGGCCACGGCGCTCGGCGCGAGCGCGGTCGCGACGGGCGTGTCGGTCGTCGTGCCGAAGCTCGGCCGCCTCGAGTGGCGCGTCGCGAGCTGACCTTTTCGCCGTCGGGTTTGCTACGATCCTCGCCAACTCTCGATGAGCGACGACAAGAAGCAGCTCGGCCGCGTGCAGCTCCGTCGTGGCGACGACGTGGATCCGCAGGCCGAGGTCGAGGCCCTGCGCAAGCTGTCCGAGCAGCACGGCGTGCCCGGGATCGATCTCGGCCAGATCTGCGTGCGCCTGGACGATCTCGAGCTGCTCCCGCGCGAGATCGCGGAGCGTCGGCTCATCCTGCCGGTGCTCGTGCGCGACGATCGGGTGTTCGTCGCGATGACGAGCCCGGGCGACGAGAAGCTCATCGACGAGCTGGAGTTCGTCACCGGCAAGCGCGTGTTCCCGTACGTCGCGCTGCCCGCGACGCTCGAGCGCGTGATCGCCGCCGCGTACGACGGCAAGGCGCGCAACGAGCGGTTCTACGTCGGCCCGCGGTGCCCGCCCGAGGTCCAGCGAAAGATGGGCGTCGTCGCCGAGCCCGAGGACGAGGTCCGACCGCCCGCGACCCACAACGTGTTCGACGCGCCCGCCGCGCGCGTCCCCGAGCCGCGCGTGGCCGAGGCCGCGGCGCGCGACGAGCTCTCGTACAACGATCTCGGCAACACGAGCCCAGAGCTGTCGGTCGTCGCCGAGGTGCCGCCGCCGTCACCGTCGACGCCGCCGCTCTCCCTGTCGAACAAGACGATCCTCGTCGTCGACGACGAGGCCGACATCCGCAAGATCCTCCTGCGCGTCCTCGGCACCAAGGGCTACCGCGTGCTCGAGGCCGACCGCGGGCTCGAGGCGCTGCGCATGGTGAAGGCGCACATGCCCGATCTGCTCCTGCTCGACGCGATGCTGCCCGAGGTGCACGGCTTCGAGATCGCGCGGCGGATCAAGGGCAGCCAGAAGTACGGCCACATCCCGATCATCATGGTGTCGGCCGTCTACAAGGGGCCGCAGTACGCAGAGGACGCGCGCCAGAGCTACGGCGTGGACGCGTACATCGAGAAGCCGTTCCGCATCGCGGAGATCGTCGCCGCCGTCGACGCCGCGCTCTCGGGCACGGGTGTGGTCGCAGAGGCGCCCGTCGACGCCCCGCCGGCGAAGCGCCGCGATCCCGACGAGGTCTCAGCGGAGGCCGAGGCGTGCCTCAACGCCGGCGTCGCCGCGTGGCAGGCGGGGGACCTCGACCTCGCGATCGAGCACCTGCGCCGCGGCGTCGAGATCGATCCGCTCGCGTTCCGCCTGCACTTTCACCTCGGGCTCCTCTACGGAAAGAAGGGCAGGGTCTACGAGGCCATCGCGGAGCTCGAGGCCGCCGTCGAGCAGAACGCCAAGCACTTCCCCGCGGTGAAGAACCTCGCCGTGCTCTACCAGAAGGCGGGCTTCAAGACGAAGGCCGTCTCCGCGTGGGAGAAGGCCTCCCAGGTCGCGCCCGACGAGGCGACGCGCGCGACGATCCGCGGGCACCTCGAGACGCTTCGCTGACACCTCGCGCGCGCGGCCGGTAGCGGCAGATGATCCGCCCCCTGCCGAGCCCGAGCCGTCAGCGACGTGGGCCACGAGCACGCTCGTCGCGTGGGCGAGCAGGGACGCGCACGTGATCCCGAGGAAGGCAGGGGTCTCCAGCCACCCCGCGAGGAGCCCCGCTCCCGCGAACACGAAGCCGGCCACGCCGACCCCGCCGAGCGCGAGGAGCCCGCGAGGGCGCCGCTCCCCCCACGCTGGGCACCGGCCGCGGGGGCTCACGCAAGTCCCTTGTGCGCGTCCAGGAAGGCCGCCCTCCGCTCTGCGTGGATCGCCGCGGACGCCTCACCCAGGACGGCCAGCAGCGAGTCGAGCCCCGCCGGATCGATCCGGATGGTGGTGGGCCCGAGGTGGACGGAGACGCAGCCGCAGCCGGTGCAGCCCTGCACATGCGCGATCCCGCTCCTCGCGAGGGTGACGTGGTGACAGTCGGACATGGGGAGGCGGCTCTCTCTCTGCGTTCGTGGGTGGCGTGGGCGGTCAGACGTGCCGGGGGCGGAGCTCGACGACGAGCCGCACCGGCGCGGGGGAGGGCACCGACGGCTCGTCGGGCAGGGGGGCCACGACGGCGCGGCACGCGAAGCCTTCGCGAGTGTGGTGGGGCCACTGGTCATTGATGAAGATGCGACTCATTCGCAATGTGGTACGCGACGCGCTCGACCCTGTCAACGGGTGTCGCACGGGCCACCGGGAGGCCACGCGTTGGGCGGGTGGCGGTGGAGCGATGGCCTCGCCCAGTCGAGCCACGTCGAGGCGAGGAAGGGCGTCTACTGCAGACCACCCATGTTGCCTGACAGACAGTGTGTGTGCGGACGCCGGGGCGACGGTCTCCGACGTGACGGGACCAGCGTGGCGCGGAGGCCGGGCGTCACCCTCCGACGCGGCTCAGGCGTCGCTGTCACCGCTGGCGGCGAGCGCCGCGAAGCGCGGGGCCGCCAGCAAGAAGGCCCACGTGACGACGACGAACGCCGCGGTCAGCGCGGGCACCCCGAGCGGCGCGGTCGCGGCCGCGGCCGTCGCCGACGCGACCGCCGTGGCGATCGCGCCGACGAGCGCGTACGCCGACACCCGCGCCCCGGCGCCGAGGAAGGTGACCAGCGCGAGCGCGGTCAGCGCGGAGTTGTAGCCGAACAGGCCGCTCCGCAGCGCGGCGCCTGGCGCGCCGAGCGCCCAGGCCGTGAAGAGGCCGCACGCCGAGCCGAGCGCGGTCACCACGGCCGCCTGCCGCGACGCGACCGCGAGCCCCGCGAAGATGAGCCCGCCCGAGACAAGCTCCGCCTGCACGAACACCTGCGCGACCCCGCGCACCACGCCCTCGGCGAGCGCCTGCGGCCCGAGCGCCGCCGCGCCCGCCGCGGTCGCGATGAGCCGAGGCGCGGCGGCCGCGTCGCTCGGCGAGAGCTCCGTGAGCTGGGCGCGCGCCGCGAGCGCCGCCCACGTGACCAGCACGAACGGCGCGGTCAGGCCTGGCACGCCGGACGACCCCGACAGGCGCGCGAGCGCCGCAGTGACCACGGTGGACGCGGCCGCGCCGACGACGACCGCCGCCCAGAAGGTCGTGTCCGGCCGCAGGAACACCGCGAGCGCGACGCCGACCAGCGCGCCGTTGAACCCGAAGAGCCCCGCGCGCACGCCGTCCCGGTCGGCGCCCAGCTCCGCGGCGACGAGCGTGCTCACGAGCGCGCCGAGGAGCATCGCCGCGCCCCCGGTCGGGGAGGCCGCGAGCACGCCGGCCGTGAACAGGAGGCCGGCGTAAGTATTGCTCTGGAACATCACCTGCCCGACGCCCCGCAGCGTCGAGTCGACGAGCTCCAGCGCCGGGCCCTCCTCGACGGCGAGGCCGTCGGCGCGAAACGAGACCTTCATGTCGGCGACATGTGTATCTCAACGCTCCCGCGCGCGCTAAGCGTCAGGCCCCGCGCCGCGTGCGCATCGCCGTGACCAGCGCGCGCCGCTGCTCCTCGGTGAGCGCGGCGATCCGCGGGAAGATCTCGGTCTCTTCCCGCGCGAGGTGCCGCACGAACAGCGCCGCGAGCGCGTCGGTCGTCGACGCGAGCGCCGGCGCCAGGCGAGCGAGCTCGCGAGGGTCCTCGGCGAGCCGCGCCCAGCCTGGCTCGAGCGCCCCGAGCAGCTCGTGCGCGGCGCGGTGCTCGTCGGCCATCGTCGTCGTCGCCGCGGCGACGGCCTCGCCGCCGGGCTCGGAGAGCAAGAGCGGCGTGATCGACTCCTCCTCGTCCGCCTCGTGCAGCGGCAGCGCGACGGTGAAGTAGCGGTGGACCTGCGCCGCGGCCGTCGAGACCTCGTGGTGCGGCCTGTCCGCTGCTCCGGCGAGGCGCGCTGCGAGCGCGGTGAACGTGCGGATGCGCTGGTGACACTCGAGCAGCAGCTCGACGGGGCCGAGCTCGCGCGTGGGGGAGGCCTTTCGCTTGATGGTGTGGAGCATGGGGTCAGCCGAGCGAGCCGCGCACGAGCGCGACCGCGAGGTAGAGGATGACGAGCGACAGCAGCATCACCACGCGCCCGAGCAGCGACGCGCGCCGCCGGAAGCGCTCGCCCGCGACGGGATCGCGGTCCAGGAGGTCGAGGTTGCGGCGCGACGCGAGCAGCTCGTGGCCCAGCGTGAGCGCGCCGACGACGCCCACCACGGCGAGCTTCCACGCGAGCACCCGGCCGAAGCCCATGGCCCAGAACTCGCGGCTCGACAGCGCCTGCCAGCCGATGCCGCGGAGCCACAGGTTGGTGACGCCGGTGACGATCAGCGCGCCGAGCGACACCCAGCCGAACACGCGGAACCTCGCGCCGAGCGCGCGCAGCAAGGTCGACGCGCTCCCTCTCACCTCGGGCGCGCGCAAGGTGGGCACGATCACGGCCGCGAAGAACGCCATCCCGCCGATCCACGCCGCGGCGGCGAGGACGTGGAGGAACACGCTGAGCGAGTAGCCCGACATCAGCCGGCCCGCGCCGCCATCGCGCGCCCGAAGAGGAGCTCGATCGCCGCGTGCGCGCGCTCGCCGTCGAAGTGCGCCGCGAGCGGGGGCGACGGCGCGGCCTCGATCAGCGGCAGGAGCGCCGCCGGATCGGCGAGCCGCGTGTCGGCCAGGCGGTACACCCCCGCCGCGCCCTCCTCGAGCGGATCGTGCAGCGCGAGGAACTCCGCGAGGCGCCGCAGCAGCGCGGGCGACGGCGACGGCACGAGCATCGCCACGATCGCCGAGTGGTCGAGCTTCAGCTGCCGCGCGACCGGCGCCTCGTGGCCCGCGGCCCGCAGCGTCGGCAGCACGATCTTCTCCTCGACGCCGATGTGCCGGAGCAGCCCGCTGCGCAGGCCCTCGTAGGCCTCCTGGTCACCCTCCTCGGCCCGCGCGAGCAGGCCCTCCAGGCGGCGGTGGTCGGCGGCGAGGACGGCCTCGATCGGCCCGATCGTGGAGTCGGTGGTGGTCGGCGGTTGCATGGTGGTGAGCGCGCACCGGGCGCGCGTGAGGCTCAGGGTCGTGTTGCTCGTCGCGCCGGGGGCGGTCGACGGATCAGCCTCGTGGCTCGACGGCGCACCCGCCGTCGTCGCACCCGCGCGCGCCGTCGTCGGCCGCTCTCTCGACCCCGGCGTCGAGCGACGCCTCGAGCAGCAGCGTCTGCAGCTCCGCGCCGAGGACGAGGTCTTCGTGGGCCCCGAACACCTGGCGCCGGCGCCTGCCCGCCGCGTCGATCAGCACGGTGGTCGGGGTGCCCTGCATCGCGTAGGCGCGCATCGTCTGAGGGATGGGATCGCCGTCGATCCCCGGCGCGTCGACGCCGATCGGGAACTTGACGCGGTACTCGTGCAGGAAGGCCCGCAGCGACGGCAGGCGCATGGCGTCGTGGTGCTCGAAGACGGTGTGCAGCCCGACGACGACGAGCGGCGCCCCCGCGAACAGCTCCGCGACGCGCGCGGCCTGGGGCAGCCCGCGCGAGACGCACCCGGGGCAGAGCATCTGGAAGGCGTGCACCATCACCACCTTGCCTCGCAGCCGCTCGAGCGAGAGCGGGGCGTCGGTGTTCAGCCAGTCGGTCGTGCGCCAGGGCGGCGCGGGCGCGGGGTCTGCCATTCGTCGAGGCCTAGCGTGAGAGTCTCGCCCCCACAACCGACGGCGTCGTTGGGTGAGTTGGTGAACCTACAAACACTGAAGGAAGGGGCGTGGTTCGCCCCTCCCGGGCCTCAGCCCTGCCAGCCGAGCGTCAGCAAGAATACGCTGTCGCGCTCGGCCCGCACGTCGTGACGGAGCCCCTTGCCCAGCACCAGCACCTGGCCCGCGTCGACGGTGGCCGCGCGGTCGGGGAGCTGCAGGCGCACGCACCCGGAGAGCGTGTGCACGGTCGCGGTGACGCTCGCCTGGTGCTCGGAGATCGCCGCGCCCGCGCGGAGCGCGACCAGCACGAGCCGCTGGTCGCTCTCGCGCACGAGCGTCCGCGCGGCGTGCCCGTCGCGCAGGTACGCGGCCGACGCCCGCAGCTCCTCGGCCACCTTCACGAGGTCGAACAGCCCGCCGTGCTCGGGGGTCGGCTCCACCGTCAGCCCGCCAGCGTCCGCGGGAACAGCACGTTGTTCTCGAGGTGGATGTGCTCCATCAGCTCGGCCTCGAGCTTCTTCAGGCCCGCGTAGAGCGCGCGCCACGTCGCGCACGCCTCCCCGGGCGGCTCGAAGTTGCTCGCCAGCTGGCGGATGTTGCGCAGGACGACGCCGTGATCGTCGTGCTCCTGCATCATCATGCGGATGGGCATGTGCACGTGGTCGCCGCGCGAGCCGCCGCGGATCGCGGGGAACAGCACCTGCTCCTCCTTCTGCATGTGCTGGTCGAGCTCGCTGTAGAGCTGGTCGACCGTCGAGGCGAGGCCCTTCGGGCAGCTCGCCTTCGCGCCGTGGACGCGCTCGACCTTGCGCGCGGCCTCGAGCAGCGCCGGCAGGTCCGCGCGCAGCGTGTCGTGGTAGCGGCGCAGGATGAACTCGACCAGCTCGGGCAGCGGCTTCGTGTCCCACCTGTCGGCCGTCTTCGTCGAGATCTCGGCCTCGATCTCCTTGATGAGCTTGTCGGGATCGAGGCCCGCGACGCGCGCCGCGTCTCCGAGCTTCTGGCGACCGCCGCAGCAGAAGTCGAGCTGGTGACGGAGGAACACGAGGGTGGAGGCGGGGTAGGTGGCGGCGACCTGGCCGAGGGTCTGCGTGGCGTCGATCATCTGGTGGGTGGCTCCTTCGGGCGAGGCGAAGAGCAGGGATCGGGCCAGCGCGCGACCATGCGAAAACGCAGGTGCCGAGGCGTTCGTCATGCGCCGCACAACGCGCGGGTGCTATCGAGCCGACAACGCAGGTTATGCCTTGAACAACAACCCGGCGATCACCGACGCGCTGCTCTCGATGGCGGTCGATCTCACGGCGTCGCTCGCGTCGCACGACAGGTTGACGCGGCTGCTCGAGGCCGTGCGCACGGCGGTGCCCTGCGACGCGGCGGCGGTGCTCGAGCTCCGCGGCGACGCGCTCGTCCCGCTGGCGACGCACGGGCTCGCGCCCGAGGTGCTGGGCCGCAGGTTCGCGCGGGCGGAGCACCCGAGGCTCGAGCTCGTGCTGTCGCGGCGCGCTCCGGTGAGGTTCCCCGCGGCGACGACGCTGCCCGATCCCTACGACGGGCTCCTGCTCGTGAACCCCGACGCGACCCGCGACGTGCACGCGTGCCTCGGCTGCCCGCTCGTCGCGGGCGAGGACGTCGTCGGCGTGCTCACCGTCGACGCGCTCCAGCCCGGCGCGTTCGATCACCTCGACGATCATTTCCTCCGCATGCTCGGCGCGCTCGCGGGCGCGGCGCTGCACACCGGGCGGCTGATCGGCGCGCTCGAGGGCGCGTCGCGCCACCACAGGCAGGTCGCCGACGTCCTGCAGCGCGACGCCGCGCTCCGCGACGGCAGCCAGATCCTCGGCGTGAGCGACGCCATCGCCCGCGTGCGCGCCGACATCGACGTCGTCGCGCCGTCGGACTTCGCGGCGCTGATCACCGGCGAGACCGGCGTCGGCAAGGAGCTCGTCGCGCGGGCCATCCACGAGCGCTCGCGCCGCGCCGAGCAGCCGCTCATCTACGTCAACTGCGCCGCCTTGCCCGAGTCGATCGTGGAGAGCGAGCTGTTCGGGCACCTGCGCGGCGCGTACACCGGCGCGACGAGCGAGCGCGCCGGCAAGTTCGAGATCGCCGACGGCGGCACGCTGTTCCTCGACGAGATCGGCGAGCTGCCGATCTCGGTGCAGCCGAAGCTGCTCCGCGCGCTGCAGCAGGGCGAGATCCAGCGCGTCGGATCGGACAAGCTCCTCCGCGTCGACGTGCGGGTCGTCGCGGCAACGAACCGGGATCTCGCGCGCGAGGTGGCGGAGGGGAGGTTCCGCGCCGACCTCTTCCACCGCCTGAACATGTACCCCATCCGCGTGCCGCCGCTCTCGGAGCGACGCCTGGACGTGCCGCTGCTCGCGGGGTTCTTCCTGGATCTGTACCGCCGCAGGCTCGGGCTCGGCCCGGTGCGCCTGACCGACGCGGCGCGCAGGGCGCTCTCGGCCGCGGACTGGCCCGGCAACGTGCGCGAGCTCGATCACGTGCTCGGGCGCGCGGTGCTGCGCGCGGCCGCGGGCGCGCGAGGCGGCCCCATCGTCATCGGCCCCGCCGAGCTGCAGCTCGAGGCCGCGACGGCGCCGCCCGCAGCGCCTGCGTCCGCGCCCCCGGGGCCGCCCGGGCTGCCAGCGTCGCTCGACGGCCTGTCGCTGCGGGACGCGGTCGAGGAGACGAAGCGCGCGCTCGTGCTCCGCGCGCTCGACGAGAGCGGCGGCAGCTGGGCCGAGGCCGCGCGCCGGCTCGGGATGGCCCGCGGCAACCTCCACCACATGGCGACGCGGCTCGGCCTGCGCCGTTGACGCGCGTCAAGTCGCGGCGTACGGCCGCGCGCGTCGACCGCGCGCCGAGATAAAGCATGGGACTCCATGGCTTCCCTGGCGCGCGCGTCGGGCGCGGACCCATGCCTGAGACGCCGTTTGGAGCCGACAAATTGCGGATGAGAGCGTCCACCACCGCTTGCGCGCCGCCGGGGTGGTGTTACATGGGAGTCCATGCAATCGCCGACGGGTGACGACGCGCTGCGGGCGCTGCGGGAGCTGCGGCGGCTCGTCCACGGTATCCACCGCGCGTCGTTCTCGGTCGAGCGATCGTTCGGGGTCACCGGCGCGCAGCTGTTCGAGCTGCGCGAGCTCGCGGCCGAGCCCCGCGCGTCGATCCGCGCGCTCTCGGAGCGCACGCTGACCGATCCGAGCTCGGTGTCGGTGCTGGTCGCGCGCCTCGTCGAGCGCGGGCTCGTGTCGCGCGCGCGCGATCCGCTCGACCGGCGCAAGAGCGCGCTGTCGCTGACGCCGACGGGTCGGCGGCTGCTCGCGCGCGCGCCCGAGGCGTACCAGGGGCGCTTGATCAAGGCGCTCGCGGCGCTCTCGCCGGCGGAGGTGGCGGCGCTCGGGAGCACGCTCGCGCGCGTGTCCGACGCGCTCGGCCTCGCCAGCGTCGCGCCGCCGTTCTTCGAGGACAAGGCGGGGGAGAGAGAGAGACCGCCACGTGGCACCAAGTGATCCAGCAGCGCACCCCCCGGAGGTGGCCGTCGCGCGCGCGTCGGTGCCCGTCGCGCCCTCGATGGGCCCGACGCTCGTCGCCGCGCACCTGACCGCAGGCGGCGGCGCCATCGCGCCCCGCACGCTGATGATCGCGGCCGTCGCGGCGGCCATCGGCGTGACCGCCGCGCTGATCGCGGAGGGCCTGACGTCGAGCCTCGCGCTCGTCACCAACCTCGCGTTCTTCGGGCGGTGGTCGTTCACGCCCGCGTCCCCAGCGAACAACCACCTCGGCGGCTGGGTGATCGTCGTGCCGGTGCTCGGCGCGCTCGTGGTCGGCGTGATGGCGCGCTTCGGGACGAAGGCCATCCGCGGCCACGGCATCCCCGAGGCGATGGAGCAGGTGCTGTTCCACGAGAGCCGCATCTCGGCGCGCGTGCTCTTCATGAAGCCCCTCTCGGCCGTCGTCTCGATAGGGACGGGCGGGCCGTTCGGCGCCGAGGGGCCGATCATCGCGACCGGCGGCGCGCTCGGGTCGCTCATCGGGCAGTTCACGAAGATCACGGCGGAGGAGCGCAAGATCCTGCTGGCGTCGGGCGCGGCGGCGGGCATGTCGGCGACGTTCGGCGCGCCGGTGTCCGCGGTGCTGCTCGCGGTGGAGCTGCTGCTGTTCGAGTACCGCGCGCGCTCGCTCGTCCCGGTAGCGCTCGCCGCGTCGTCGGCGGCCGCCGCGCGCGTCGCCCTCGTCGGCACGGCCCCGGCGTTCTCGGTCGGCACGCTGCCGCAGCCCGGCGCCTCCGCCATCGCGGCGTACGTGGCCGTCGGGGCGGTGATGGGCCTGCTCGCGGTGTTCGTGACGAAGGCCGTCTACTCGGTCGAGGACGCGTTCGAGCGGCTGCCGCTGCACTGGATGTGGTGGCCCGCGCTCGGGGCGATCCCGGTCGGCGTCATCGGCCTCGTCGCGCCCCGCACGCTCGGGGTCGGCTACGACAACCTCGAGCAGATGGTGTCGGGCGATCTGTCCGGGCGCGCGCTCTACTGGCTCTGCGGACTGAAGCTCGTGTCGTGGCTCTCCTCGCTCGGCAGCGGGACCTCCGGCGGCACGCTCGCGCCGCTGTTCACCGTCGGCGGCGGCGCGGGGGCCGGGGTCGCCGCGCTGCTCGCGTCGGTCGCGCCGCACGCGGGGATCGATCCGAGGATGGGCGCGCTCGTCGGGATGGCGGCGCTCTTCGCGGGCGCGTCGCGGGCGCCGCTCACGTCCGTCGTGTTCGCGTTCGAGGCGACGCGCCAGGCCGTCGGGCTCTTGCCGCTGCTCGGCGGCTGCTGCGCCGCGTACCTCATCGCGGGCGTGCTCGCGAAGCACGGCATCATGACCGAGAAGATCGCGCGCCGCGGCCGCCCCGTGTCGACCGAGTACACGGCCGACTACCTCTCGCAGGTGCTCGTCCGTGACATCGGCGTGAAGCCGGTCGTGACCCTCGACGCCGCGCAGACCCTGATGGGCGCGCTCCGGTGGCTCGACACGGAGGGCGACGCGCTCGGCCACCAGGGGTTCCCCGTGGTGCGCGACGGAGCCGTCATCGGCGTCGTCACGTCACGCGAGCTGCGCTGCGCGACGGGCGCCCCCGACGCCCGCCTCGACGAGCTGACCGAGCGGCCGCTCGTGATGATCGGGCCCGACGCGACGGCCCGCGACGCGGCCGATCTGATGGTGCAGGAGGGCGTGGGCCGGCTCCCGGTGGTCGACGGCGACGACCTGGTCGGCATCGTGACGCGCAGCGATCTCATCGAGGCGCACGCGCGGCGCCTCACGTCGGAGCAGGAGGTGCGGCGGCTCCGCAGGCTTCGCCTCGGGCGGGCGGGGGCGTAGGCGCCGGCGGGCATCGACGTCACCGTCGCCCGATCTCGCCGACCGGGTCCGAGCGGTGCGTGTGACGAATATTTGATTGTGCATCGAGCCGCGGCCCCGTCAGCGCGGGTCGCGGTGCGCGAGCAGCCGCAGCGCGTTCGCGACGACGAGCAGCGTGGAGCCCTCGTGGAGCGCCACCGCCACGCCGATCTTCGCGACCCCGAGCAGCGTCGCGGGGATCAGGATCGCCACCATCCCGAGGCTCACCCAGAGGTTCTGGCGGATCACGCGGCGCGCGGCGCGGCCGAGGCCGACGGCGAAGGGCAGCGCGCCGAGATCGTCCGCCATCAGCGCGACGTCGGCCGCCTCGAGCGCCGCGTCCGAGCCGCCGGCGCCCATCGCCACGCCCACGGTCGCGTGGGCCATCGCGGGCGCGTCGTTCACGCCGTCGCCCACCATCACGACCGGCCCGTCCGAGGCCTCGAGCGCCTGGAGCGCGGCCACCTTGTCCTCGGGCATCAGCGCGCCTCGCGCCTCGGAGAGCCCGACCTCGCGCGCGACGGCGTCCGCGACCGCCTGGTTGTCACCCGTCAGCATGACGGCGCGCCGCACGCCGAGCGCGCGGAGCGCCTCGATCACCTGACGGGCGCGGGGTCGCGGCGTGTCCATCAGGCCGAGCGCGCCGAGGAGCCGCGTGCCCGCGCGCACGGCGACGACCGTGCGTCCTCGGGCCTCGAGCGCGCGCGCCGCGGCGCGGAGCTCGTCGGGCGAGTCGGCCCCTTCGGCGACCCAGTCGACCTTGCCGACCGCGACGCCCGCGCCGTCGATCTTCGCCCGGACGCCCTCTCCGGGCGCCGCCTCGACGTCCGACGCCGCGGGCGTCGCCTGCGCTCCCAGCCGCTCGCGTCCCAGCGCGACGACGGCGCGCGCGAGCGGGTGATCCGAGCGCTGCTCCACCGCGACCGCGACGCCGAGGAGCTCCTCCTCGCGCACGCCCGCGAGCGGCGCGACGTCCGTCACGCGCGGCTCCCCGGAGGTGAGCGTGCCCGTCTGGTCGAAGGCGAAGGCGCGCGCGCGCCCGAGCGCCTCGAGGTGCGCGCCGCCCTTCACGAGCACGCCGCCCCTCGCCGCGCGCGCCACGCCCGCGAGCACCGCGCTCGGCGTCGCGATCGCGAGCGCGCAGGGGCTCGCCGCGACCAGCACCGCCATCGCGCGGTAGAAGCTCCGGGAGAACGGCTCGTCCACGACGACCCACGCGAACGAGAGGCCGACGACCAGCGCGAGGATTACCGGGACGAACACGCGCTCGAAGCGATCGGTGAGCGCCTGCGTCGGCGAGCGCTGCGTCTCGGCCTTCGCGACCAGCTCCGCCACACGCGCCAGGGTGCTCTCGCCGGCCGCGCGCGAGGCGACGACCGTGAGCGCGGACGGGCCGTTGATCGTGCCGGCGAAGACGCGGTGCTCACGCGCGGACGCGTCCGGATCGCGGAGCGCCTCGTCGATCCGGGGCGTAGGGCGCTTGTCGGCGGGCACGCTCTCGCCGGTCACCGGCGCCTCGTTCACGCTCCCGACGCCCGAGACGACGAGCCCGTCGACCGGGACGCGTGTGTGAGGTTTGATCGTCACGCGATCGCCGATCACGAGCTCGCGCACGGGCACCTCGGCCTCGGCGCCGTCGTCGTCGATCCGGAGCGCCGTCTCGGGGACGAGCGCGCCGAGCGCGCTGATGGCGCCGCGGGCCCGTCGCATCGCGTAGCCCTCGAGGGCGTGCCCGAGCGTGAAGAGGAAGAGCAGGAGCGCGCCCTCGAACCACTCGCCGAGCGCCGCCGCGCCGAGCGCCGCGAACAGCATCAGGAAGTCGACCTCGAACCGCCGGGCGCGGAGGGCGACCGCGATCTCTTGCACGGTGAACCACGCGCCGAGCACGTACGCGACGACGAACACCGGCGTCGTGACGATCGTCGGCTGGCCCGCGCGCCCGAGCCCCCAGCCCACCAGCGTGAGCGCGCCGCACGCGAGGCTGAAGGCGAGCTCGGTCTTCGCGCCGAGCGGCCCGCCGTGATCGTGATCGTGCGCCGCGCCTCCCCCGGGCTCACGAGGCTCGTGGCCGTCCGCGTGGCCGTCGTCGTGCGCGTGGTCATGAGGGTGGTCGTGCGCGTGATCGTGAGCGTGGTCGTGGGCCTGGCGCTCTTCACGCGGCGCGACGCCAGCCTTCTGGGCGACCCGAAGCAGCGCCTCGCGGCTCGTCTGCGTGGGATCGAACTCGATGAACAGCCTCCGTGCGCCGAGCGCGACGGACGCGCTGTGCACGCCGCGCTGGCGCGCGAACACGCCCTCGACGAGGCGCGCTTGCCGCTCGTGCCGCAGGCCGGGCGCCGGCGCCGAGAGGTGCACGAACCGCGACGCCAGCGTCGCCCCGTGCCGCTGGACGATCGCCTCGAGCTCCGTGACGCCGATCGCCGTGGCGTCGTGGTGCACGCACAGCCGCGGGCGCGCGGGGTCGCTGCGGTCGACGTGCACGCGCGTGACGCCGGTACGCGCCGCGAGCTCGGCGACCGTCCGCTCGACGCACGCGTCGCACCCCGCCGCGTCGTCGGGGAGGGCGAGCTGCAGATCGAGCTGGTGCTTCGTCATGGCGATCCTGGGTGCGCGGGCGGCTGCGCCTCGTCGAGGGCGACCTCCGTGGCGAGCCGTACCCATACGCCGTCGGCGGCACGAGCAGCACGAGGAACGTCGCGCCGGCGAGGCCGCCGACCGCCCGAGGCGCGGGCGCCCCGACGGGCGGGGTGCGGGGGTGCGGCGCCCGCCCGGCGCTGTCGCCACCACTCGCGCCGCGCCGGCGAGCAGCTCGATGGTCGCGACAGCGAGAGCAAGTCAAAATTTCGCTTGCGCGTCCAACCAACGAGCCTATCATCACCCAAATGAACGCACGAGACGAGACGAGACGAGACGAGACGAGACGAGACGAGACGAGACGAGACGAGACGAGACGAGACGAGACGAGACGAGAC
>JADLFU010000007.1 GCA_020849655.1 Polyangiaceae bacterium
GCCGAATTGGGCTGAAACCGCGCGGAGGCGTGGCCGCGCCACGTCGAGCACGGGATTCACCCAAGGCGGCCGAAGGACGCAAGGAATCCGGCGCTCGCGACGAAGGGACCCCGAAATCCATGCTCAGGTGCATCGGTCGCGGAGCCACAGGGAGTTCTGGGCGGCTGGGCAGGCTGGGCGTCCGGGTATCCGCCGCACGGACCGGCCGGCACCTGGATGAGAGGCCCGTTCGCATCGCCGTGGCGGTCCGCGTCGAGGAGCCGCCCCGCCCACTGTGGGCTCGTGTACTCCAGAAGCGACGCAGCTGCTCCTTCAACAGCTGCGCCTCGCCGGCAAGTGTTCGCGGGTGCCGGCGCCTCGGCTGCATCGTGAAGAAGTGCGTTCGCCGGGCCACCGCGCAGATCCGCGGGCGAGCCGCGCGCGCTCGCCGCTGCTATGAGCGCGCCCGATGACGGTCTCCTCTGTGGTTCGGCGCCTGTTGCCCTGGGCGCTCGCGCTCGGCGTCGCGGGCGGCAGCGCGGCCGGCTACGCCGCGTACAAGCGCAAGCAGCTCGCCGCGCAGCCCGCGTACCGGACGGTCAAGCCGACACGCGGCGACGTCTCCGCGAAGGTCACCGCGACCGGCACGCTCTCCGCGCGCGTGACGGTGCAGGTCGGCAGCCAGGTGAGCGGGCGCGTGCAGGAGCTGTTCGCGGACTTCAACTCGCAGGTGAAGAAGGGCCAGGTGATAGCGAGGCTCGACGCCCGCCTCTTGCAGGCCGCGCTCGGGCGCGCGCGCGCGAGCCACGCGCAGGCCCGCGGACAGCTCACGAAGGCCCGCGCCAACCTCGCGCAGGCCGAGCGCAGCCTCGCGCGGGTGACGCAGCTCGCCCAGCAGGGGCTGGCTGGCACCGCGGAGGTCGAGACGGCGTCGACCGCGGCGGAGACGGCGCGGGCCGACGTCGCCGTCGCGAAGGGATCGGTCGAGGCGGCGGCGGCGTCGCTCGCGGAGGCGCGGGTGAACGTCGATCTCACCACGATCGTCTCGCCGATCGACGGGATCGTGCTCTCGCGCAGCGTGGACGTCGGGCAGACCGTCGCCGCGTCGCTACAGGCGCCGGTGCTCTTCACGATCGCCCAGGACCTGCAGGCGATCCAGGTCGACACGTACATCTCCGAGGCCGACGTCGGCAAGCTGCGGCCTGGCCTCGAGGAGACGTTCACGGTCGACGCGCACACCGGGCAGAGGTTCAAGGGCACGATCCGCGACATCCGCAACGCCTCGCAGACCGTGCAGAACGTCGTCACGTACGACGCCGTGCTCGACGTGCAGAACGAGGAGCTGAAGCTGAAGCCGGGCATGACCGCGAACGTGACGTTCGTGGTCGCCGAGGCGCGCGACGCCCTGCTCGTGCCGAACGCGGCGCTGCGGTTCCGCCCGCCGAACGCGCCCACCCCGAGCGGCTCGTGGTCGGGGCGACCGCGGGCCGGCGGCCCCCCCGCCGGAGGACCTCCTGGCGGCGGCGCGGCGCGGAGGCAGGCCGGCGAGTCGACGCGCAAGACGGTCTGGGTGCAGCGCGGCGGCGCGGCGACGCCGGTCCGCGTCGAGACGGGCGTGACGGACGGCTCGAACACCGAGATCGTGTCCGGCGGCCTCTCCGCCGACGACGAGGTGATCGTGGAGGCGCTCTCCGACTCGGGCGCGGTGGCGAGGCCCGGCGGGCTGCCCGGGATGACCCCGACCCACGGCGGCGGGCCGCGCGGCAGGGGCTTCTGACGGTGTCGCCGACGGCGCTCATCTCGATGCAGGACATCCGGCGCGTCTACCGGATGGGCGACACGGAGCTGCACGCGCTCGCGGGCGTCACGCTGACGATCGAGCACGGCGAGTTCGTCGCGATCATGGGCACGAGCGGCTCGGGCAAGTCGACGCTGATGAACATCATCGGCTGCCTCGATCGGCCGACGAGCGGGACGTACTTCCTCGACGGCGAGGAGGTATCGCGCCTCGACGTCGACAGGCTCGCCGAGATCCGCAACCGCGTGCTCGGCTTCGTGTTCCAGAGCTTCAACCTGCTCCCGCGGACCAGCGCCGCGGAGAACGTGGAGCTGCCGATGGTCTACGCGGGCGTCCCCGCGAAGGAGCGGCGCGCGCGCGCGATCGAGGCGCTGACGAAGGTGGGCCTCGGCAAGCGCCTCGACCACACGCCGGCGGAGCTGTCCGGCGGGCAGCAGCAGCGCGTCGCGATCGCGCGGGCGATCGTGGGCCGACCGCGCGTCATCCTCGCCGACGAGCCGACGGGCGCCCTCGACTCCCGCACCTCCGTCGAGGTGATGGCGATGCTGCAGGCCGAGAGCGATCTCGGCATCACGGTGGTGCTCGTGACGCACGAGCCCGACGTCGCCGCGTACGCCGCGCGGGTCATCTCGCTGCGCGACGGGAAGATCGTCTCCGATCAGCGCCAGACCCCGCTGCGCGCCGCGCCGCCGGAGGCCTCCGCGTGACCTCCTTGCAGACGCTGCGCATCGCGCTCCGCGCGCTCCTGCGCAACAAGATGCGATCGTTCCTCACGATGCTCGGCATCATCATCGGCGTCGGCGCCGTCATCGCGATGGTGGCGATCGGCGAGGGCGCGAAGGCGCGCGTCGAGGCCTCGTTCGCCGCGATGGGCACGAACCTCCTCATCGTGCTGCCCGGCGCCACGACGTCGAGCGGCGCGAGCGGCGGGTTCGGCTCCGGGCCGACGCTGACGTGGGACGACGTGAAGGCGCTCCAGACGGAGCTGTCGTCCGTGAAGCACGCGGCGCCGTCGCTGCGGAAGAACTCGCAGATCGTGAGCGAGGAGCAGAACTGGTCGACCGGCATCACCGGGACGACGCCCGAGTACTTCTCCGTGCGCAGCTGGCCGACGTCGAGCGGCGCCTCGATCTCCCAGTCCGACGTCGACGGCGGGACGAAGGTCGTCGTGCTCGGCCAGACCGTGGTCGCGAAGCTCTTCGGCGCGAGCTCCGATCCCGTCGGCCAGACGGTGCGCATCGCGAACATCCCGTTCCAGGTGATCGGCGTCGCGGGCAAGAAGGGCCAGTCGCCAACGGGGCAGGACTACGACGACGTCGCGTTCGTGCCGGTGACGACGTTCCAGTCGAAGATCCAGGGCGGCCTGCAGAAGTACATGACCGGCGTGATCTACGTGGCGGCCGCGGGCGACGTCGCGCGCGCCGAGAAGGACGTGACGGCGCTCCTGCGCGAGCGGCACCGCCTCGGCGACGGCCAGCCCGACGATTTTTCGGTGCGCAACCTCGCCGAGGTCGCCGGCGCGCAGGCCGAGGGCACGAAGACGCTGACGATGCTGCTCGCGTCGGTGGCGGCGGTGTCGCTGCTCGTCGGCGGCATCGGCATCATGAACATCATGCTCGTCAGCGTCACCGAGCGCACCCGCGAGATCGGCGTGCGGATGGCGCTCGGCGCGAAGCCCCGCCACATCCTCTCGCAGTTCCTCGTCGAGGCGCTCGCGCTGTCGGTGCTCGGCGGGCTCATCGGCGTCGCTCTCGGCGCGGGCTCGGCGGGCGTGCTCGCGTCGGAGTTCGGCTGGCCGATGCTCGTGCGCACGGACGTCGCGGTCATCGCGATGCTGTTCAGCGGCGCGGTCGGCGTCGTCTTCGGGCTGTACCCGGCGCGGAAGGCGTCGCGCCTCGACCCTATCCAGGCGCTGCGCTTCGAGTAGCGTGGACGGATGAAGGACAAGCACATCCGCGTGCGCGTCGAGCAGTGCCTCGCGCTCGCGAAGGCGTCGAACTGCCCCCGGCGGAAGTTCGGCGCGCTCCTGCTCGACCCCGCGCGCAACGTCGTGTTGATGGACGGCTACAACGGCGGGCCCCGCGGCGGCGGCGAGCTGTGCGGCGGCGAAGCCTGCCTGCGCGACACGATGCAGATCCCGTCCGGCACTCGGATGGAGCTCGGCTGCCACCACGCGGAGATGAACGTCGTCTGCAACGCGGCGGCGAACGGCGTCCGCGCGGCCGGCGCGTGGCTCATCGTCACCGGGGAGCCCTGCATGATGTGCGCGAAGATGATCCACCACGCGGGCATCGTGAGGGTGCTGGTCGTCGAGGGCGGGTACGCGGGCGAGAACGGCGTCGAGTACCTGCGTCAGCACGGGGTCGAGGTCGTCGGCGTCGAGGGACCGAAGGATCCGCGGCTCGCGCCGTGAACATCGTCCTCGAGCCGATGACCGCGGCGACGGCGGCCGCGCTGCTCCGGGGCGAGCGCCCGACCGACGTGGAGGTCGCCGCCGACTACCCGACAGAATTCTCGCTTGGCGTGGCGGCGGAGCGCGGCGCGGCGAACGCGATCGGGCCCTTCGTGATACGCGCGGAGCCCGGGCCGCTCGTCGTCGGCGAGATCGGCGGCGCGTTCACCTCGGAGGGCGTGGTGGAGATCGGCTACGCCGTGGTCCGCTCCGTCGAGGGCCGAGGCGTCGCCACGGCCGCCGTGCGGGCGCTCGCGCAGCGTCTCTCCGCGCGCGCCGACGTCCGACGCGTCGTCGCGCACACCCCGCTCGACAGGCCCGCGAGCGGGCGGGTGCTCGAGAAGGCGGGGTTCCTCCTGGTCGGCGAGCTCGACGACACGCACGAGGGAGCGCCGGTGCGGGTGAGGGCCTGGGCGCTCGACGTCGCCCCCGCCTGACGTACCTCGCGAGGTGAGCGCCGGGAGCCTGCTACCTTCGGCGCATGAACCGACTTGCCTGGGCGCCGTGGCTCACGATCCTCCTCCTCACCGCGTGCGGCTCGAGCACGAAGACCGACGCCGGAGGCGACGGACCCTCCGGCGCCCAGGGCGGGAGCACCTCGGGCAAGGCAGGCGCCGCGGGCGCGAGCGGGGCGCAGGGCGGGCAGAGCGCCAAGGCCGGCGCCGCCGGCGCGGCGGGCCAGAGCGGGTCGAGCGCCGCAGGGCAGAGCGGCGCGGCGGGCCAGGGCGGCGCGGGGCAGAGCGGCGCGGCGGGCCAGAGCGGGTCGAGCGCCGCAGGACAGGGCGGCGCGGCAGGGCAGAGCGGCGCGGCGGGCCAGAGCGGCGCGGCGGGCAGCAGCGGCTCGAGCGCCGCAGGTCAAGGCGGCGCCGCCGGCCAGAGCACCGGCGGGCAAGCAGGCGCGGCAGGCCAGGGCGGCGCGGCAGGTCAGAGCGGCGCGGCGGGCTCGAGCGGCAAGAGCGGGTGCGTGGCGACCCAGACGACCGAGACGATGTGCAACGGCGTCGACGACGACTGCAACGGCAAGATCGACGACGTCGACGCGGCCGGAGACGGCGTCTGCGACTGCCTGCGGATCGGCATCGTCGGCAACCCGGGGACCAACCCGTCGTCGAACTTCGTCTCGTGGCTGAAGGCCCTCGGCACGACGACCGACCGCGTCCACACGACGAACGCCGAGGCGTTCGACGCGCCGCTGCTCGCGAAGTACGACGTCGTCATCTTCGATCGCCTCCCGCGCGCCTACTCGGCCGGCGAGGCCGACACGCTGCGCGCGTGGGTCGAGGCGGGCGGCGGGTTCGTCACGATGACGGGCTACACGAACACCCCTGACCCTGATTTCCTCCCCAACGGGCTGCTCGCGCCCTTCGGCCTCTCGTACGGTGGCGCGCTCTCGGTGGCGACGGCGAACAAGTTCGAGCCGCACCCGGTGACGGTGGGGCTCACGTCGGTCACGTTCCTCGGCGGGTACGTCGTCACGCCGACGGTCGTCGCGGGCGGGACGAGCACGCTGCTCGCGAGCAACGCCGACGGGCACATCGCGTACGCGCACGAGCGCGGCAAGGGGCGCGGCGTCGTGTGGGGCGACGAGTGGATCGAGTTCGACTCCGAGTGGAAGACGATGCCGCAGGTCCAGAAGCTCTGGGTCAACATCATGGGCTGGGTCGGCCCGCAGAACCGCTGCGTCGTGCCGAAGCCCTGACGCGACAAATGGGTGAAGCGCGGGGGCGAATCGGCTAACGGCCGCGGCGCCGAGATGCGCGCCCCCTCCCCGT
Organism: Polyangiaceae bacterium; assembly: GCA_020849655.1. Lineage (GTDB taxonomy): Bacteria > Myxococcota_A > Polyangia > Polyangiales > Polyangiaceae > JADLFU01. The sequence continues at coordinate 6,002 of JADLFU010000007.1, forward strand.
CCGCCGTCCCGCCGGGCGCGCCAGGCGTCGTCGTCGAGCCGCCTCCACCCGGCGTCGCCTCGGGCCGGTGGACGGTGTCGAAGACCACGCTCTCGGTCGCGGGCGCGCTCATCATCGTCGCCGGCGCCGCGTACGTCGTCGCGCGGATCGCGAGGGCGCGGCGATGAGCGGCCCGACGCTCGTGCGCCGGCTGCTCGTCGGCGTGATGCTCGGCGTCGTCGTGTACGCGGGCTTCGTGCTGTTCCGCGGGTACCGCACCATCCAGGGGCAGCTCGCGACGTTCGACTGGTCGATGTACGCGCTCGCGCTCGCGATGACGTTCGGCAACTACTGCCTGCGCTTCCTCAAGTGGGAGTTCTACCTCAAGAGGCTCGACGTGCGCGGCGTGCCGAAGCTCGACAGTTTCCTCACATTTCTATCAGGCTTCGTGCTCACCGTGACGCCCGGCAAGGTGGGCGAGGTGTTCAAGAGCCTGGTGCTGCACGAGACGTACGACGTGCCGGGCGCGCGGACGGCGCCGATCGTCGTCGCCGAGCGGCTCACCGATCTCATCGGCATCATCGCGCTCGTGATCGTCGGCAGCCTGGGCTTCTCGGGCGGCCTCGTGTGGGCCGGGGCCGGCGCCGTGGCGGTCGCCGTCGTGCTCGCGCTGGTCGCGTCGCGCAGCGTGCCCGACCTCGTGGTCTCGCGCATGGAGCGCAGCCAGGGCGTGATCGGCAGGCTCGCGCCGAAGGTGAAGACGGCGTGGGAGAGCCTGCGCACCCTCGTCGCGCCGTCCGCGCTGGTGGTCCCGACGCTGCTCTCGTGCGTGTCGTGGGCGCTCGAGGGGCTGTCGCTGTACGTGATCCTCCTCGGGTTCCACACGACGCCCAGCGCGACGCTGTCGCTGTTCACGTACTCGACGAGCCAGCTCGCGGGCGCGCTCATCCCGGTGCCGGGCGGCCTCGGGATCACCGAGGGCTCGCTCGAGCAGCAGCTGGTGCGGCTCGGCGGCATCGAGCAGGCGGCCGCGACGAGCGCGATGATCCTCGTGCGGATCGCCACCCTGTGGTTCGCGGTGCTGCTCGGCTTCCTCGCGCTCGCGGCGCTGCGGCGGCGGCACCCCAGGCTGCTCGCCGCGCGGTGACGTCTTTTCGTTGCGCCGCGTCCGGGCCCGTCTAGGCTGCGCCGCTGACGCGGTAACTTGCCGCCCACGGAGGATCCTTCGATGCGCCTTGCCAACTTCACTTTCTTCACCCTGTCGTCGCTCGCGCTCTCGGTGGTGGCGTGCGCCGGCTCCGACTCGGGCGCCGACTCGCTGACGCCCACCGCCTCCGGCACCGCCGGCGTCGGCGCGTTCGGCGCCGCAGGCAAGGGCGCGGGCACCGCCGGGACGGCGGGCGCGAGCGCGGCCTTCGGCGGCGCCTCTGGATCGGCGCCGCTGGCGGGCGCCGGCGGGACGAGCGTGGGAACGGGCGGCAGCGGGGACGCAGGCGCGAGCGCGGCGGGCGCGAGCGCAGCGGGCGCGGCGGGCAGCGCGACCTCGGGCGCGGGCGGGGCCTCGGCGGGCGCGGCGGGCAGCGCTCCGGCAGGAGCGGGCGGAGCATCGGCGGGCGCGAGCGGCGCGCCGGGAGGCGGGTCCGCAGGCGCGACTCAGGCCGGCGCGGGCGGATCGGCCGGGACGACCTCCGGTGGATCGGCCGGGACGACCTCCGGTGGATCGGCCGGGACGACCTCGGGCGGATCGGCGGGCGCGGGCGGGTCGGCGGGCGCGGGCGGATCGGGGCCGGCCTGCACCCCGATCACGATCTCGGGGATGAAGTTCGTCTCCGGCGATCCCGGCAAGGCAGGCCGCTACCGCGCGACGATCGCGCCGCCCCAGGGCGGCGGCGATCCCGACGATCTCTCCCTCTTCTTCGAGGGCGACGCGGGCGGCCTGCACAGCCTCACCGCCGCGCCCAACGACAACTACAAGACCTGCGGGCAGTGCGTGACGGCCGAGGAAGACCGCGGCTTCGCCGCCGTCGGGCGGCGCTACTTCCAGACCGCCGGCACGATCGACATCGACGGCGCGAGCGTGCCGTCGAAGGGCAAGCTCACCGCGACGCTGACGGGCGTCGTGCTCTCCGAGGCGACGATCGCGGCCGACGCGACCTCCACGCTCGTGCCGGGCGGGCGGTGCTTCACGCTGGCGACGACGACGGTCTCGATCTCGACCGGCATCGGCTCGACCTGCGCCGACGCCGAGGCGTGCGGCGATCTCGCGGGGCGCGTGTGCGATCCGGCGACGGCGACGTGCCAGGCGGTCGCGTGCGGCGGCGGCCTCTCGTGCACGGGGCAGCAGGTGTGCGTCGGCCAGGCCAACGGCGCGACGCAGGGCGCCTGCTACCCGAGCTGCACCGCGTTCGCCGCGGGCCAGTGCGGCACCACGGGCGCGTGCGTCCCGCTCGGGTTCGGCAGCGCGTACGGCTTCTGCAAGGCGAAGGGCCCCTCCCCCGCGAACGGCGCGTGCGGCAGCGACGATCTGTCGACCGGCTGCGCGAGCGGCGTCTGCATCAACGACAACCAGCCCACGCCCGTGTGTCGCGCGTTCTGCGATCCGTTCGCGGCGAGCCCCGGCTGCCCTGGGGGTACGCACTGCGGGTTCGAGGGCGTCTGCAACTCGACGCCGGTCAACGCGGCGTCGCCGGGCGGCCCGTGCGGGCCGGGCGCCAAGGCGGGCGACGTGTGCGCGAACGGCAGCGGCGCCTGCATCTCGCCCGCCGCGGGCCAGCCGCTGCTCTGTTACAAGGGCTGCCGGGTCGGCGGCGCGGACTGCGCCCCCTCGCAGACGTGCCAGGCGGTCTTCGCCGACCACCCCGCCCTCGGGCTCTGCGCTCCCTGATCGGTTCGCGCCGTCCCTTGACGTCGAAAGAATCGAGCGGCTAGCCTCCCCGGCACCCCTCGGAGCAACTTGAGCGATTTCGACGAGAAGACGCGCGTCACGGCCGTCGTCCAGCTGCCGAACCAGCCGGCGAAGAAGGGCAGCGACTGCCTCGTCGTCATCTACACGAAGGATCCCGCGCTCCTCGGCAAGCGGTTCGTGCTCGAGAAGGCGACGGTGCGGCTCGGGCGCGGCGGCGACAACACCGTCGTGCTCGACGGCGACAGCGTCTCGCGGCGGCACTGCCAGTTCGAGCGCCGCGGCGACGCCTGGTGGGCCGTCGACACCGGCTCGACGAACGGCACCTACGTCAACGACGAGCTGATCGACAAGCAGCAGATCCTCGCGAACGGCGACCGCATCAAGGTCGGCGGGTTCATCTTCAAGTACCTCTCCGGCGAGGACGTCGAGTCGCAGTACCACGAGGAGATCTACCGCATGACCATCGTCGATGGCCTCGTGCAGATCTTCAACAAGCGGTACCTGTACGAGGCGCTCGAGAAGGAGATCATCCGCGCGCGCCGGCACACCCGCGATCTGTGCGTCTTGATGTTCGACATCGACCACTTCAAGCGCGTCAACGACCAGTACGGGCACCTCGCGGGCGACTACGTGCTGAAGGAGGTCGCGCGCGTCGTGCAGGGCCGCATCCGGCGCGACGAGGTGTTCGCGCGGTACGGCGGCGAGGAGTTCGCGCTCGTGCTCCCCGAGACGTCGCTCGACAACGCGCGGACGCTGGCGGAGACGATCCGCGCGAAGGTCGCCGAGAACCGCTACGTGTTCCAGGGCGAGGTCATCCCGATCACCATCAGCATCGGCGTCGCGCTCCTCACCGACGGCGATCGCAGCGCGACCGACATCATCGCCCGCGCGGACGAGAAGCTGTACGAGGCCAAGCGCTCCGGGCGCAACCGCGTCTGCTGATGCCGGCTGCGCCGGGCTCCGAGTCTGTGCTCTCGGTCGACGAGCCGCCGCTCGTGCGCACGCCCCCGCCGGGGCCGAGCTCGCGGGCCTGGAGCGCGCGCCTGTCCAGGGTCGAGAGCCCCGCGTTCGCGGCGCGGCGCGACGCGCGGGCCGAGCGCACCGGCGACGAGCAGGCGCCCATCGTCTACGCGCAGGCCTCCGGCGCGAACGTGCTCGACGTCGACGGCAACCGCTACGTCGATCTCACCGCCGGGTTCGGCGCGCTCGCGCTCGGCCACGGCTGTCCGCTGGTCACGCGCCCGGTCGACCGGCAGGCGCGGCGCCTCTGGCACGCGCTCGGCGACGTGTACCCGTCCGACGCGAAGATCGGCCTGATGGAGCGCCTCGCGCAGGTGTACGGCGACGGCGCGCGCGCAGTGGGCTCGAGCGACACCGACGCCCGCGTGCTGCTGGGCCAGTCGGGCGCGGACGCCGTCACCGCCGCGCTGAAGACGTGCGCGCTCGCGACGGGCCGCCCCGGGGTCGTCGCCTTCGACGGCGGCTACCACGGCCTGTCGTACGGGCCGCTGTCGGTGACGAGCTTCCAGCCGAGCTTCCGCGAGCCGTTCGCGGCGCAGCTGTCGCCGCACGCGCGGTTCGTCCCCTTTCCTCGCGGCGACGCGGACGCGGCGGCGTCGCTCGCGGCGCTCGACACGGCGCTCTCTACCGGCGCGGTCGGCGCGGTGATCTTCGAGCCCATCCAGGGGCGCGCCGGCGTGCGGATCGCGCCCCCGGGGTTCTGGGCCGAGGTCGCCGCGCGCGCGCGTCAGCACGGCGCGCTCCTCGTCGCGGACGAGATATGGACGGGCCTCGGCCGGGCGGGCGCGCTCACGCTCTCGGCCGAGCTCGGCGTGGCGCCGGACGTGCTCTGCCTGGGCAAGGCGCTCGGGGGCGGCCTGCCGCTCAGCGCGTGCGTCGGGCGCGACGGCGTGATGGCCGCGTGGGCGGAGCACGGCGAGGTCGTCCACACGGCGACGTTCCACGGATCCCCCATCGCGTGCGCCGGCGGCAGCGCGCTCCTCGACGCCCTACGCTCGGAGCGGCTCGCCGCTCGCGCGCTCGACGTCGGCGCGCGGTGGCTCGCGGAGCTTCGCGGCGCGCTCGCGTCGGCTCCGGAGCTGGTCGAGGTCCGCGGGCGCGGGCTGCTCATCGGCGTCGAGCTCTCCTCGGGCGAGCTCGGGTTGTCGATGGTGCGCCGGCTGCTCGCCGAGGGCTACCTCGTCGTGCCGGGGGGCCGCCGCGCCGAGGTCTTGACGCTGACGCCGCCGCTGACGATCTCCGAGGCGCGCCTCTCGGAGTTCACCGCGACCCTGGGATCGCTGCTCGCGTCGCTGCGCGACCACGTCGAGTGATCGCCCACGACGAGTCCGACGCGCTGCACGCTCGCGTGCAGGCGCTCCTGCCCACGGGCGCGTTCGACGAGCGGCTCACGCTCGACATCGCGCGCTTCCAGGCCTCGCACACGCCCCCCATCGGGCGCCTGTACGCGGCGCGCGGCCTGCGCGCGGCCACCATGGCCCGCGTCGACGATCTCCCCGGCGTGCCGACGGACGCGTGGAAGCGCGTGCGGCTCGCGGCGCACCCGGCCTCGGACGACGCCGTGGTCTTCTTGACGAGCGGCACGACGTCGGGCGCGCGCGGCGCGCACCCGCTGCGCCGGGTCGACACGTACGACGCGGCGGCGCTCTCCCACGCCCGCCGGATGCTCGCGCTCGACGCGCCGCACGTCTGCGCGCTGCTCCTGCTCGACGATCCCTCGTCGTCGCTCGGCCACATGGGGCGCGCGCTCGCGGGCGCGCTGGCGTCGCGCACGATCGAGGGGTTCCGGCGCGAGCTCGACGTCGACGCGCTCTTGTCGACCTCGCGCTCCGAGCTCCCGGTCGTGCTGATGGCCACGTCGTTCGCGCTCGTGCACGCGCTCGACGCGCTCGGCGCTCGGCGCTGCCCGCTGCCCCCCGGCAGCCGCGTGATGCAGACGGGCGGCTTCAAGGGCAAGAGCCGCGAGGTGCCCCCGGAGGAGCTCCGCGCCGCGGTGTCGCGCGCGTTCGGCGTGCCCGAGCGCCAGATCGTCTCGGAGTACGGGATGACCGAGCTCGGCAGCCAGGCGTACGAGGCCACGATCCTCGATCCCGGAGCGCGTCACGGCGAGCTCCACCTGCCCGCGTGGTGCCGCGTCAGCGCGGTCGACCCCGGCTCGGACCGGCCGCTCCCGCTCGGCGAGCCGGGCCTGTTGCGGTTCGTCGACCCGGTGAACGTCGACAGCGCGATCGTCGTGCAGACGCAGGATCTCGGGCGGGCGCTGTCCCCGACGACGTTCGAGCTGCATGGACGGCTTCCGGGCGCGCTCCCGCGCGGCTGCAGCCTCGCGATCGAGGAGCTCGTCGGGCGTTGACCCCATGCTGAGCCCCGAGCGGCGAGCGCGCGCGGTGGTCGCGGCCGCGGCGCGCCTGGTCGATCCCGGCGATCCGCTCGGCGCGCGCGCGCGGCGGCTCCTGCCCGCCTCGACCGGGCTCTCCAGCGAGGGCGTGGAGCTCGCGCTCCGCGACCACGTCGAGCGCGGCGCGACCGACGACGAGTGGGCGAGGCTGGTCGGGAGCGTCGAGCCGGCGCCGCGGGTCTGGGTGTCGCTGTCCGCGAACGTCTTCGTCGGCGCCGTGCGCGCCCTCGCCCTCGCGTTCGCGGCGGCGCCGCTGGTGAGCGCGCGCGCCTCACGCCGCGAGCCGGTGTTCATGTCCCTGCTCGCGGAGGCGATGGGCGCGGGCCCGCTCGCGGGCGCGCTGTCGCTCGTCGACGCGATCTCACCGTCGCCGCCCGACGCCGTGCACGCGTACGGATCGGATGAGACGCTCCGCGCGCTCGCGGCGTCGCTCCCGCCACGCGTCGCGCTCGTGGCGCATGGACACGGCCTGGGCCTCGCGGCGGTCGACGGCTCGCCCGAGGACGCCGCGCGGGCGATCGCGCGCGACGTCGTCCCGTTCGACCAGCGCGGGTGCGCGAGCCCGCGCGTGGTGCTCGTGTCGGGCGGGGAGGCGCGCGCGCTCCGGGTAGCCGCCACGCTGGCGGAGGCCCTCGACGAGGCCGAGGCGCGCGTCCCGACGGGCCACGTCTCGCCCGCGGAGCGCGCGGCCGTGCGGGCGTACCTCGACGTCTCGGCGATGGCGGGCGCGGCGCTCGGTCGCGTCGGCGTCGCGCTCGACGGCGCGATCCGCGTCCCGCCGCTGCCCCGCGTCGTCTGCGTGGCGCCCGCGGTCGACGTCGAGGTGCAGCTCTCTCTCCTCACGCGCTGGGTGACCTCGGTCGCCGGCGACGGCCCGCTCGCCGACGCGGTCGCCGCGCTGTGCCCCGGCGCGCGGCGCGCGAGCCTCGGGGAGATGCAGCGCCCGCCGCTCGACGGCCCGATCGACCTCCGCGGTTTGCGCGGCCCGCGCCCAGGGCCTACGTTACGCGACACCGCATGGCGAGGATCGCGTCGCTCGACTTCGAGGCCTTCACGCGGGCGCGCGCGGCCGGGCAGGCGGGCGCCGCCGACGGAGACGACGGGCGCGCGTACGCGTACGTGTCCGACCGCACGACCCGCGCGGCGTTCGCTCGCATCAAGCCGGTCGAGCTCGCCGTCGCGGCCACCGTGCGCGCGTGGAACTCCGTCGAGAAGAACCGCCTGCTCGGCCAGTCAGTGAAGGTCGGCCCCACGCAATTTCGCCGCGTATGGGAGCTGACCCGCCACGCCTCCGACGCGCTCGGCGTCGTGCCGCCCACGGTCTACGTCGTCAACCAGCCGACGCTCAACGCGATGACCGCCGGCACGCTCGAGGACTCGTTCATCCTCGTGCACTCCGCGCTCGTCGACCACCTGACCGACGACGAGCTGCTCGACGTCATCGGCCACGAGTGCGGCCACATCCACAACGAGCACGTGGTCTACCTGACGACGCTCCACATGCTCCGGCAGGTGACGGCGATGTTCCTCGACTGGATCGTGCTGCCGGCCGTGCTCGCCCTCTCCGCGTGGTCGCGCCGCGCCGAGATCACGTGCGACCGCGCGGGGCTGCTCTGCTGCAAGAGCCTCGACGTCTCGACGAAGAGCCTCGCGAAGCTCGCGCTCGGCTCCCAGCGCCTCTACGACCAGCTCGATCTCGACGCCTTCGTCGCGCAGTACGACGAGGGCAAGCTCGGCCCGGGGCGCTACCTGGAGGCCTTCGCGGGGCACCCGTGGGTGCCAAAGCGCGTCGTCGCGCTCCGCGCGTTCGCCGAGTCGCGCCTCTACCGCCGGCGCGTCGGCGAGGGCGACTCCGGCCTGTCCATGTCCGAGGTCGACGAGAAGGTCCACGAGATCATCAGGGTGGTGTGAAGAGATGACGTACGAAGCCTTTGACGAGGGGCGCGCGAGGGTGACCAGCGCGCTCACGGAGGTCGCGCAGCTGGCCGGGCGCGTCGGCGCGAAGAGCCTCGGCGAGCGGATCGGGCGCGGCGTGATCGGCAAGCTCGCGGAGGGGCGGTTCCACCTCGTCGTGGTCGGCGAGTTCAACCACGGCAAGAGCTCGTTCGTGAACGCGCTGCTCGGCGCGAGCGTGCTCCCGATCGGCGTGACGCCCACGACCGCGGTCATCCACCACGTCGTCCACGCGCCCGAGCCCGTCGCGAAGATCGTGCGCAAGGACGGCGCCGAGCCCCTCGACGTCGCGGACATCAAGCGGCTCTCGGCCGCCGAGGGCGCGACCGGCGAGGGCATCGAGTACGTCGAGCTCGGGTGGCCGTCGCGCCTGCTCGAGGATCGCATCGTGCTCGTCGACACCCCCGGCGTGAACGACCTCGCGCTGCAGCGCGCCGACGTCACCTACCGCTACATCCCGCAGAGCGACGCCGTCCTGTTCCTGCTCGACGGGGGCCAGCTGCTGAAGGACAGCGAGCGCGCGTTCCTGCAGGAGCGCATCCTCGCGAAGGAGCGCGACAAGGTCATCTTCGTCGTCACGAAGGCGGATCTCTGGTCGCCCGACGAGCGCGCCGAGGCGATGGCCTACGTGCGCCAGAAGCTCGAGGTGCTCGTGCCGTCGCCGACGCTCTTCGCCGTCTCCGCGGAGCAGGCGCTCGCCGGTCACCGCGAGCAGAGCGGCATAGCGGCGCTCGAGGCGCACCTGCGCGCGTACCTCCCGCGCGAGCGCGGCCGGATCGTCCTCGACCACGCGATCGGCGAGGGCCTGGCCGTCGCGAGCATGCTGCGGCACGGGGTCGAGGCGCGACGGGCCGCCTTGAAGATGTCGCGCGACGAGCTCGATCGCAGGATCGAGCTCGTCTCGCGCGAGGCCGACGTGACCGCCTCCACGATCTCCGCGCGGCGCGCGCAGATCCGTGAGGAGGTCGCCGCCATCAAGGCGTGGGCGCAGCGCGATCTCGAGGTGTTCGTCGACGACGTCGTCCGCGAGCTGCCCGCGGTGGTCGAGCGGTCGAGCAGCGCGGACCTGAAGCTCCACCTGGCGGCGTTCCTCGAGGCCGCGTTCCGCGAGTGGGCGCAGGCCGAGTCGCGGGAGATCTCCGAGGCGCTCGAGGGGCTCGCCGAGCGCACGGTGACGCTCGTGAAGGGCGACACCGACGCGTCGGCCGCGCGGCTGTCGGGCGCGCTCGAGCTCACGCCGCCGAAGCTCGAGGTCGACACCTTCGCGTGGGACGTCGGCATCTTCGCGGTGCTCACGGTGGGGATCGGCGCGCTGTTCACGAACGTCCTGCTCGGGGGCATCCTCACGGTCGCGGCGCCGCTGCTCGCGCTCTACCTCCGCGGCCGCGTCGAGGCCGAGACGAAGCGCCGCGCGCTGGAGCTCGGCCCGGAGGCGCTGCGCAGCGCCGCCGCCCAGGTGGCGCCGAAGCTCGACGAGCTCATCTCCGATTTCGCGCGGCAGCTCGACGAGTGGGTCGTCGTCACCGGCAGCGCGCTCTACCGGGAGATGCTGGAGGTGCTCCGGGCGGCGCGCGCGGAGCGGGCCGAGGGAGAGGCGGCGGCGCGCGAGGCCGCGGCAGGCCTCGACGCGCGCACCACCGAGCTCGACGCCGCGACCTCGGCGCTCTCCTCTCTCCGCGCGTCGCTGTGGGTCGACCGCGGCGAGGCGGCGAGCGAGCGCCCGACCTCCATGCGCTGACCGCGCGCTTGCGCGAGTTGCGCACGCGGCGTTGCGCAGTCCGCGCGGCCTCGATGACGAAGGTCGCGGCGCGAGGCCGCCCGCGCGCGGCACGCAGCTTGCGTAGGTCGACGCCATGAGGCGCGTCGCGACCATCATCACAATCTTCACTGTCGCCTGCGGCTCGCAGGCGGCGAGCTCGGAGGGCGCAGCGGGAGGGACAGGCAGCGCGGGCGCGGCGGGCGGAGGGACGACCACGGCGGGGCACGCCGGCGCGGGCTCGACGGCGGGCAGCGCGGGCAAGGCTGCGGGCGGCAGCGCGGGGGCGACGGCGGGCAGCGCGGGCAAGGCTGCGGGCGGCAGCGCGGGGGCGACGGCGGGCAGCGCGGGCCAGGCGACGGCGGGCGCGGGCGGCCAGCCGGCAGGGGGCAGCGCGGGCAAGGCCGCGGGGGGGAGCGCCGGCAAGGCGGCCGGCGGCAGCGCGGGGGTCGCGGGCCAAGCGCAGGGGGGCGCCGCGGGCCAAGCGCAGGGGGGCGCCGCCGGTCAGGCGCAGGCGGGCGCCGCGGGCTCGAGCGGTCAGCCGGGGGCGCCGCTCGGCTGCTGGAAGGGCGGGCCGGCGGCGTTCCCCGGCGCCGAGGGCTTCGGCGCGTGCGCGACGGGCGGGCGCGGCGGCAAGGTCATCTACGTGACGACCCTCGCGCTGAACGGCCCCGGATCGATCCAGGCGGCGCTCGACGCGAAGGGCAAGCGCACGATCCTGTTCAAGGTGAGCGGCGTCATCGACGGCGTCCCGATCGCGACGACGGGCGACTTCACGATCGCGGGGCAGACCTCTCCCGGCGGCGTCACGATGCGCGGGCTGCTCTTGCAGGGGGACGTCGTCTGCGAGGCGCCGTCCGCGCCCGCGTGCCCGAACCCGTCGGTGCACCCGGAGAATTTCATCGTGCGCCACGTGCGCCTCCGCCCGGGGACGCTGGGCGATCCCGACGGCGGCGGGGACGGCCTGCGCCTGCACCACGCGAAGAACGGCGTGATCGACCACGTCTCGATCGGCAACGCGCAGGACGAGGCCGTGCAGGTGTCGTTCACGAGCGACGTCACCATCCAGCGCTCGCTGCTCGCCGAGACGATCGGCGGGCACGCCGAGTTCGGCGGGATGCTGCTCAACTACTCCGACCCGGCGCGCGGGTTCCCCCTCACGCGGCTGTCGATCCACCACAACATGTGGAACCGCATCTTCGGGCGCATGCCGGAGGTCTCGCGCGAGAACGTCCCGGACGGCGAGCTGATGGACCTCGAGGTCTCCAACAACGTGCTCTGGGCCCACGAGCGGCCGATGTACGTCGCCTCCACCAACCCGCTCGCGAGCCCCCCGCCGCCCTTGCACTACCGGCTGAACCACATCGGCAACTACTCCGGTCAGCGGCCGATCGCGCAGTGCTACGGCCTCGTCGGCGTCGAGGGCGGCCCCGATCCGAGCAAGCCGTCGTTCACTGCCAAGTCGTCGATCTTCTTCGCCGACGACCACATGAACCGCACGAGCCGCACCGACTACGAGCTCATCTTCAACAACAACGACTTCTGCGACGCGTCGGAGTCGGGCGGGCTGTACTACGGCAACACCCCGTCGACCCGGCCGAAGGTCGCGCGGGACACGCGCCACGACTTCCCGAGCATCACGTACTCGCCCGGCGACGCGTCCCTCGTCACCCTCGCGGCCGCGACCTGCGGCGCCTTCCCGCGCGACCCGATGGACACGCGCCTGATGAGCGATCCGGCGAAGGGCACGTTCGCGTCGGCGAGCATCTCGGTGAACCCCGCCGGTGACACGCTGAAGCTCGGCTTCTCGTCGCCGCCCCCCGCGCCGGCCGACACCGACGGAGACGGCATGCCCGACGCGTGGGAGGCGGCGCACGGCCTCGATCCGGCGCAGGCGAGCGACGGCGTCGGCACCAACCTGTCGCTGTCGCTGCTCGGCGCCGAGGGCTACACGAACCTCGAGGCGTACCTCGAGCTGCTCTCGCGCTCGCTGATGTGACCGACGCCCGCGCCGAGAAGTTGAACGCGCGGCCCGCTGGTGCGAGGAAGACGTCTCGTGGTGAGGCGCCTCGCTTGGTCGGCCGTGTCGGGAGCCCTCGCGCTCGGGTGCGCCGAGCGCGCGGGTGAGGCGCCGAGCAACGCCGGTCCTGACAGCAGCGCCGCGCCCCCCGCGAGCCCGCCCACCGCCGCGGCCGCCGAGTCCTCGGCGTGCGACCGCCGCATCGCCGCGCTGTCCGCCGCGCCCGAGCTGCCCGGCGCGCCGGGGTTCGAGGCGCGTCGCGCGGAGCTGCTCGGCCGGGCGAAGGGCGAGGCCGTCCTGTTCCTGCGGGCGCCGCGCGAGGCCGACGATCTCGACGCGCAGCTCACGTACCTGCGGGCGCGGATGTCGAAGGGCTCGCCGTACGTCACGGTCCCGCAGGCGCTCGCGGCGGTGCGGTACTTCCCCGAGAAGGCGCGGCGCTTGTTCCTGCGCGAGGGCTACCTCTACGTGGAGTCGCCCGAGCTGGCGGCGGTGCTCGTCGAGGTGCTCCGCGTGGGGCATTTCTTCAAGGAGCAGGAGGCCTTCCTCCTGCGCGGCGCGGAGGTGCTGAAGGTCACGCGCGACAGGTTCGGGGTGTTCCGGCACACGGACGGCGCGCTGGCGGGCGAGGAGGCCACCCTCCTGTTCGGCGACCGCCTCGGCGCGACCGAGGCCGAGCTGCTCCCGCCGCTCCATCGAGATCTGTCCCCGCTCGGCGAGGGCGACGCGCCCGATCAGATCTCCATCGGCCGCATCACCGGCGAGGGGGTCGTCGCGACGGCGCGCTGGGGAGGTGTGACGGCGCCAGCGGTGCTCGCCGACGACGGCAAGCGCCTCGCGCTCTCGTGCGTGAGCGATCCCGCCGACGCCGCGCGCGCGGGCCGCGACGCCGCGAAGGCGCGGACCACGGCGCTCGCGCCGCTGCGGCGGGCGGTGCTCGAGATGGTGAAGGAGAAGCTGCGCTTCGACGAGCCGCTGAAGGAGGTCGGTCAGCAGGACGGCTCGCTGCGCCCGCTCTGGCGCTGGTCCTACGATCACGGCGGCGACGGCTACTCGTTCAACGGCGTCGGCTACGCGGTGTTCGACGTCGAGGGGCGCCCCCAGCCGCCGCAGGTGTGCGTCGACTTCGTCCTCGACGCCTACGAGCGCGCGTCTGGCACCTGGTACGGCGGGCGCGGCGCCGCGCGAGAGCGCGCGAAGGGCGGCATCGACTTCGACGCCACCGATCTGAAGAACCGCCGCAGCGCCGCCGAGCTGACCAAGTACGCGCAGGCCCACCCCGAGGTGTTCGACGTGTGGAGCCCGCCCGACGGGGAGCGCGTGCCGTTCGGTCGCCGCGCGGACTTCTTCGCCCACGTGACCGCGAACCGCGACCGCCTCCGACTCGGCGACATCGTCGTCATCCACGGCTTCAAGGGAGACGGCGAGGTGCACTACCACTCGTTCATCATCGACGCGAAGGACCCGCTCTCCGGCGTGCCGCACAAGCTCGCGGGCAACGCGGGCCGGCCGCGCGTGCAGACCTGGGAGGGCGTGATGCGCAGCGCCCCCTTGCGGAGCGTGAAGCACGTGATCTCGCCCCGCACCGCGTGGCTCTCGGCGTCGCTCCCCCGCTAGCGGGTGAGTTGCGCGGCGCCGCCGCGGACCGGTACCCTGACCGGATGCGCTTCTCGTCGCTCGCCCTGCCCGCGCTCTGCTCCACCCTCTCGACCGCGGCCCTCGCCGGCGACCTGCCGAAGCGCGTCGGCGGCGGCCTCGCCGACTACCGCAACGACAAGAAGATCGTCGCGCTCGTCAAGAAGGCGGAGAAGTGCAGCTGGACCGCGACCGGGTTCCTCTCGTCGTGCGCCGAGGTGCGGGCGCTCCTGAACGCCCCGGAGCTCCGCGACGGCAAGGGCGACACGACGCTCGTGAACCTCCTCGGAGACGAGAAGGTCGAGCGCCGTCACCTCGCGGCCGAGGCGCTCGCGGCGCACGGCAGGTTCGGCGGCGACAAGGGGCTCTCGGAGCGGGTCGTCGCGGCCGCGCTCGCGGAGGCGGGCCCGGCCGTCGGTCGCGGCCTCGGCCGCGCGCTCGCGAAGATCGATCCCAAGCTCGGGCTCGACGAGCACCTGACGCAGATGGCGAGATCGCACGCCCTCACCGAGCTGCGCGAGTGGCTGGTCGGGAACATGCTCTGGACGGGCGCGAGCGAGCGGTACGATCTCGTGCTCGAGCTCGGGAAGTCCGACAAGGACCGGGAGGTGCGCCGCCGCGCGCTCGGCGCGCTCTTCCTCGGTACGCCCGCCGACCGCCGCGACGTCTCGTGCACGGCGTGGCTCACGGTCACGGCCGATCCCGACGCCGACCTCGCGTCCGAGAGCTTCGTTCACCTGGCGATGTGGTCCAGCGGGAAATGCAAGGCCCACTACGACGCCGTGCTGTCGCGCATCGAGGATCGCGCCGGCGGCGGCCAGGTGACGCGCTCCGGGATGGGCCGCGCGCTCAAGTACCTCCACGATCAACCCTCCGCGACCGAGACCCAGAAGAAGCGCGCGGTCGAGGCCGCCAAGAAGATCATCGCCGCGAAGGCCAACGACGGCCTCGCGCGGCGCGCCGCCCTCGAGCTGGTGCTGAAGGCCGATCCGAGCGCTGGCCAGGCGCTCGCGAAGGAGCTCCTCGACGATCCCGACGCGGCCGTCCGGACGCTCGCGCGTCAGGCCGGCGCGTCGAGCAACAAGTAGTCAGCGCGCGGCGGCGAGGCTGACGCCGACGACGGTGGAGACGACCGCGTTCTTCCCGGCGACGGGCAGCCCGCCGATGACGAAGGCCGACGCGCGCCAGCCGGAGAGCGCGTCCCGGGAGGCCCACGCGCCGGCCGAGAAGAGCCGCTGGCCGCTGTCCCGGGCGAGGCGCCCCTCGTAGCGGACGTCCCCCTCGAGCGCGAGGTCGACGTGCGCGCCGAACGACCAGGGCGGCCGCGGGTACGCGAACACCGCCACGCGCCCGAGCCCGCGCGGGCCGAGCCGGCGCTCGATCCCGGTCGCGCGGTCAGCGGTGCGCGCCGCCGCCTCGCCCGAGATCCCTCCCTCGACGAGCGGCGTCCCGAGGCGCACCCGCAGGTCTGCGAGCGCAGAGATCTCCCACGCGCCGAGCCCGGGCGACGAGGGCGACGCGCCCGCCGCGCTGCCGCTCGCCGCCGTCGCCGTCGGCGCGCGCACGCCCCCGCCGGGCGCGAGCAGCGCGATCGCATGGGGGAGATGGGGCGGCGTCGCGATCAGCTCGTGCCGCAGGCGCAAGGTCAGATCGCTCAGCAGCAGCTGGTCGCGGCGCTCGCTCCCCGCGACGAACGAGCCCCGCGACGCCTCGGCCGAGAGCGACAGCTCGGTCGCATCGAGAGGGCGGCCTCCGACCGCGAGCGAGACGCCGACGGCGCGGTCGCGCACCGTGCCGCCGTACGGGTGGTATCCCCCGCGGTGGTCGAACGCCCCGGTCGCCTGCCGCGCGAAGACGCCCGCCGCGGCGCCGACGCGCTCGCCGCGGTTCGTGAGCGCGCTCGACGGCCCCGTCGTGCCGCGACACGAGCAAGCGTGGGCCTCCGGCGCGGCCCACGAGAGCCACGCCGCGATCGCCAGCGCCGCGCGCTTCATGGGACGACGAACGAGAAGCGCAGCGTGTCGTCGCCTGCGCCGGTGCGGACGCCGGCCGACAGCTCCCACTGGCCGGGCATCACGAGCTCGACCTCCGCGATCGTCGCGTCGCCGTCGGGCGACAGCGCGCCCGCGACGTGGTGGCCGTGCGCGAGCATCGTCGCGCGCAGCGAGGTGACCCCGCTGCCCTCCGCGGGGCGCAGGCGGAAGCGGTTCACGCCGCGCACGATCCCCGCGTCGGGGTACTTCACATCGACGCGCGCGCGCCCGGCGTCGGTGACGTACGAAGCGGTCGCCCCGGGCGCCACCTCGTCGTCGACCGGCGCGCCGCCGCACGCGCCGACGAGGAGCGCGAGCGCTGCGAGAGACCGCGGGCTCACGGCGCGACCGTGAAGGTGAGGGCCTTCGTGCGGGCGAACGGGCCGCCGTCCGCCGCGAGGCGGTTCTCCTCGAGCCTCGCGGTGATCAACGTGGCCGTGACCGGCGCCGCCTCGGCCGTGATCTTCGCCCACGTGGCCGCGTCGGGCTGCCAGCTCTGCGCCGTCGTCAGCACCTCGACGAGCTTCGGCGTCTTCGGGGTCGAGAGCACGAGGTAGTACGCGACGCCCGTGACCGCGACGCCGTGCGCGTGCGCGGAGCGCTCGGCCTCGAAGGGGCTCCACGCGCGCGACCGCGGCCTCGGCGACGCGCTCGCCGTCCCGGTCGACCAGGAGAAGGTGGGCGCAGGCTCGCGCGGCACGACGGCGCCGTCGGTCGGCGCGAGCAGCGCGGCCGCCCGCGTGTCGTCGGCCTTCGCCGTCACCCCGACGATCGACCCGAGCGCCTCGTCGGTGGCGCCGCCCTCGTAGATGACGGTGTCGGCTCCGCTCGGCGGCGCGTGGACGTGATCGTCGTCGTCGTGACCGCCGCAGCCGAGACCGTTGACGCAAATGTAACCACACAGGGACGCGGCGAGCGCGCCCCGCAAGAGCTTCTTCATGTTCGTGACTCCGAATTCGAGTGGACGTCGTGGACGCAGAGAGATGCGACTACGACGCCACGTCGGGAGGTGGCACGAGGGGCGGATCGAGGCCGCGAGGACGGAGCGCTCTCGGCGATGGATTCGACAGCGTCCGCGCGGCAGACACGGGCTTCACGAGGGGACCGACGACGCCCGCCCAGCCCGGCGCCGGCGATGCGGCCTGGTGCTCGAGGACGGCGTCGTGGATCGGCTCGTGCATCGACGGCGCCCTCGCCGCGCGCCCCTCGTCGACCGCGTGGCACGCGTCACAGTCACAGAGCTCGCCGGGCTCACCCACGCCGCACCCGTGGCAGACCCGGCACACGGCCGGCGCGAGCGCCGCCGCGATGGGCGCGAGCACGCTCGAGAGCCGCCCCACGAGCAGCCCCAGGAAGAGCAGCCCGAGCAACGCCGCGCGAAGGCGCAGTCCCGGCGACACGCGCGGCCTCTTAGGTCCGCTCACGCGACCCGGCAAGTCACCACCCAGGCGCCGCGACGCGCGAGATCGCCGAGCCGTGGGCGACGAGCAGCCCCGAAGAGAGCGCGATGAACGCCGCGAACCTCGTGTCCGCGGGCTCCGACACCCCCGCCGACGCGAGCTCGCGCTCCACCTCGGCGATCGTGCGAGGACGCTCGAACGCCGCGACCACCGACGCGCGCTCGGCCGACAGGCCGAGGCTCGACGTGCCCGGCGCCGTCCGGGGCCCCGGCGAGACGGGCTCGTGCATCAGCGGCGCGAGCAGCGCGGCGATCTCCTCGTCCGGGTAGCGCTGGGCGACTCCGCGGGTCACGAGCTCGAGCAACGGCAGCGGCTGCGGCAGCGACTCCTCGTGCGATCGGTGCCCCGGACGAAACGCGAGCGCGCCCTCGCCGAGCACGAGGAGCGAGGAGACCCGCAGGCGCAGCTGCTCGTACAGCGCGCGGAACACGTCGATCGGGCGCAGGATGCCGAGCGCGACGAGGGCGTCCCCTACCCGCCCGCCGAAGCGCGGCGCCATCGCGAGCGCCATGTCGAGCTCGACCGGCAAGACGAGCTGCTCGTCGAGCAGGAGCGCGCCCAGCAATTCGCCCGCCTCCGTCGACGTCGCGTACTCGACCTGCCCGTCGACGAGGTACACCTTCTTGCGCTGCCCACCCGACTGCGCGCGCAGCACGCCGGTCACGCGAGCCGCGCCGAGCCGGTACAGCCGCGCCGGCAGCGTCGCGCGCGAGATCGCCCACCGCTCTCCCTCTCCGTCGGGCTCGCTGTCCCATCGGTGCGCCGACGACGTCGTCAGGCGCCGCAGCTCCGCGTGATCCCGCGCGGGGGTGAACGCGCCGCCGTCCTTCGCGACCTCGGCGTCGTGCGGGACGTCACCGGCGACCACGAGCTCGATCAGGCGCCCGAGCGCGAGCGGCCCGAGCTCGTCGCCCGACGGGAGCCGCACCGCGTAGCTGACGGCGGGCGCGCCCTCGGTCGGCGCGGGCGGCGGAGGGACGCGCGACGCGCGGACCGCGCCCGTCACCGGCACGCCGAGGCGATACTCTCCCGAGCGCGAGGTCGGGCGGATGAGGCCGAGGTGCTCGAGGTACGCAGCGAGCCGCGCTGGGCCGAGCGACAGCCGGCGCCTCCGCGCGAACTCCTCGAGCGCGTCGGCGAACGCGGCGGCAGACTGGAACCGGTCGGCCGGCTCTCGCGCGAGCGCCTTGTAGACGATCGCGGCGAGGTCCTCCGGGAGCGCGCCGGCGTGGCGCGAGAACACGGAGGTGTCCGCGTCGCGGATGCGGACGAGGATGTCGATCTCCTGGCCCTGCGCGAACATCGGCCGCCCGACCAGCAGCTCGGCGAACACGATCCCGAGCGTGAACAGATCGCTGCGCGCGTCGAGCTCGCGCCCCGAGACCTGCTCGGGCGACATGTAGCCGAGCTTGCCCTTCATCTGCCCGTGCTCGGTGCGGCGATCGATGTCGGCCGCGCGCGCGATGCCGAAGTCCGCGAGCTTCACGCTGCCCGTCCGCGACAGGAGCACGTTCCCCGGCGAGACGTCGCGGTGCACGAGCGCGAGCGCCGAGCCGTCGTCGCGGGTCGCGTTGTGCGCGAAGTCGAGGCCGCGGAGCACCGACAGCACGAGGTACAGGGTGTCCTCGAACGGCACCACCTCGCCGCGCTGCGCCGCCGCGCGCACGAGCTTCGCCGCCGTCGTCCCCTCGACGTACTCCATCGCGATGTACAGCTCGCCGTCCCCCTCGCCGAAATCGAACACCTCGACGAGGTTCGGGTGCGAGAGCGCCGCGCCGACGCGCGCCTCGTCGACGAACATCGAGACGAACTCGGCGTCCTCCGCGTACTGCGGCAGGATGCATTTCAGCGCCACGTGCTTCTGGAACCCGTACGCGCCCTGCCTGCGCGCGAGGTACACCTCGGCCATCCCGCCGGTCGCGAGCCAGGACACCACCTCGTAGTCACCCAGTCGCTTCGCGGGGAGGCGGCCTGTCATCGACCCGCGGAGGGTACAGACCTCGCCCGCGGATGGCGAGGTTATCGGCCGCGGCGCTCGGGCAGCGTCTCGGTCGGCGCCGGCGGCTCCGCGGGGGGCAGCTCCGCCGGGCTGCGGTACTTCTCGAGCGCGCCCGACAGGTACCAGAGGGCGAGGCCGGCGAACCCGGCGTCATCGATCCAGCCGACGACCGGGAAATCAGGCACGAGATCGATCGGGAACACCACGTACGCGAGCACCGCGAACACGAACAGCTTGCCCAGGATCGGCGCCTCCGGGTCGCGCAGGAACGCGAAGAACGCCTTGAACAGCCCCATCTTGACCGGAGGCACGGGGCGGACGCGCGGGGCGGCGCCGGCGGGACCAGGGAGCTTCGCGTCGCTCATGTCAGCGCATCGTAACCACGCCCTCGCGGGAACACCACCGCCGCCGGGAGGTCTGGTACATCGCCGAGATGATCCCGCGCCGCCTCTTGCCGCTGCTCTTGCTCCCGTCCGCGCTCGCGACCGCGGGCTGCGACTCGGCAGGCAAGCGGTCCGAGGCGCAGGCGACGAAGAACGTCGAGCGGCTCGCGGCCCTCGCCGACGCCGACGTCGAGGAGGTGCGCAAGGGCCTGCCCGACGGGGCGAAGCGCCTCGTCCCGCTCCTCTCGGCCGACAAGGAGCCCGTGCCGAGCCGCGTGCGCGCGGAGATGAAGAAGGTCCGCGAGGCCGTGACGGTGCTGCAGCTGGCGAAGAGCA
>JADLFU010000008.1 GCA_020849655.1 Polyangiaceae bacterium
ATCGCGCGGTCGATCCGCGGGCCGCGCGCGCGTCGCTCGCGCTGCTCGGCGCGGCGCCGGCGGCGTTCGTCGCGGTGGAGGCGGCGTCGGGGACGTGGCGGGTGCACGCGGGCGAGCTGTTCCCGTACCGCCACCTGCCGGGGGTGCCGCTCGCCCCGACGCGGTGGCTGGCGGTCGAGTGGGCGCTCGCGCTCCTCTCGGCCGCGCTCCTCGCGAGCGGGCGGCGCGTCGCGTGGGCGACGAGGCTCGCGGCGGCGGTCGCGTGCCTCTCCATCACGCAGCGGTACACGAACGGGCGCGCGCTCCTCTGCATCGCGCTCGTCTCGCTCGCGCTCGCGCCGCCGGTCGAGGCCCGCTCGCCCGCGTTCGGCTTGTTGCGCGCGCAGCTGCTGCTCGTGTACGGGATGAGCGTCGTGCACAAGCTGCGAGAGGGGTTCCTCTCGTCGCCCGGCGTCGCGCGGCTGATGGGGCTCGATCCGTCCGTCGACGCCGCGGCGGGCGCGCTCGTGCTCGCGGCGGAGGTGGCGACGCCCGCGGCGCTCGTGCTCGCGCCGCGCGCCGGGCTCGCGCTCGCCCTCGGGATGCACGCGGCGTTCACGGTGTACCTGCCGTTCGTCGCGCCGTTCTCGCTCGTGTCGCTCGCGCTCGCGTGCCTCTTTGTCACGCCGCGCGGGGTTGCTACGACGAGCGCGTGAAGTCCGTCGCCGCGGCCTCGATCTCGCTCCTCGTCGCGTGCGGCGGCGCCCGCGCGCCCACGCCGTCGCCTCGCCCGCTCGCGCCGGCTCCCGCCGCGCCCTCGCCGCCCGCGCCGAGCGCGTCCGCGGATCTCGACCCCTCGTGGGAGCGCGTGACGCTCGTCTCGTTGCCGGAGAGCAAGCTGCCGCTCCCCGCCGAGGCGTCGCCCTCCGCGCACGAGGTGCTCTGGGAGGACGACGGCTGCGGGCCGCAGGCGATCGCGGGCAGCGGGGAGGCGATGTTCGTGTTGTGTAGTCGCCAGGGCGAGGTGCTGCGCGTCGGCGCAGACAAGCAGGCGCGCGTCCTCTACCGGAACGAGGCCCCGCTGGCGTTCCAGGCGCTCGGCGGCGATCAGGTGTTCGTCGCGCAGGCGGGCGCGGGCGTGGTGCTGTCGTTCCCGCAGGCGGGCGGGCCGTTCCGCGTGCTCACGCGCGGCGTCGACGGGCCGCACGGCCTCGGGGCGGACGGGCAGGCCGCGTACGTCGTCTCGCCGCAGCGCCTCGTGCGCGTGACCCGCGCGGGGGACGAGCGCGTGCTCGCCCACACGACCGCGACGGTGACGTCGCTCGTCGCGCGCGCGGGGGAGGTCGTGTTCGTCGACGCCTTGCCGGCGACCGCGATCGCGCCGTCGCGCTCGGTCGTGCTCCGCGTACAGGGCGCGGGGGCGCCGACGCTGGTCGCGGCGTTCGCGGAGCTGATCGATCGGCTGGCCGGCGACGATCAGGCGCTCTACGCGCACCTCGCGCAGCGAGACGAGCTCGTCCGGCTGCCTCGCGCGGGCGCGCCCACGATCCTCACGCGCACGCGCGGCGTCGCGTCGGGGCCGCTCTCGGACGGACGGCACGTGTACTGGCTCGAGACGGCGGGCGGCGCGCCCGCGGTGCTCCGCGCGAAGGCGACCGGCGGGCCAGCGGAGATCGCGCTGCAGCTCTCGCCGAACGACGCGCCCCAGCAGCTCGCGCTGACCGACGCGCACGTGCTCGTGCTCCTCGTGACACCGAGCGCGCGCGTCGTGAGGGCGCCGAAGTGATCGCGCGGCGGCTCGCGGCGCTCGCCGTCATGACGACGATCGTCGCGTGCGGCGGCGGCGCGGACGACGCGCCCGACGTGTCCGTCACGCCCGGCGCAGGCGGCGCGGGCGGCGCGGGCGCGGCAGGGATCGCGGGATCGAGCGGCGCCGCGGGCGTGACCAGCGCCGCGGGCGCGGCGGGTGGCGCGGCATCGAGCGGCGCCGCGGGCGGCGCGGGGGCGAGCGGCGCCGCGGGTGGCGCGGGCGCGAGCGGTGTCGCGGGTGCCGCGGGTGGCGCGGGCGCCAGCGGATCACCGGCGGCGACGCGCTATCCGATCGGGCAGGTCCACTCGCCGCTCTCCCCGTCCGTCGTCTCGCGCGCGAAGGCGACGCTCGCGAGCGGCTCGGGCAGGCCGACGGTGTTCGCGAAGATCGGCGCGTCGAACACGGTCGCGGCGGGCTTCGCGCGGTGCTTCGCGACGGGCGACGTCAAGCTCGGCGCGCACGCGGCGCTCGCGCCCGCCATCGCGCACTTCGGTCAGACGAAGGTCGACGCCGATCATGTGTCGTTCGACCGGGTGACGCTCGCGGCGACGGTCGGCTGGGGCGCGAAGAAGACGCTGGAGGGCTCGCCGTCGCCGATCGAGCAGGAGGTCGCCGCGATCGCGCCGGGGTTCGCGGTGCTCCTGCTCGGCACGAACGACACGTACGAGGCGGGCGTCGCGCCGTTCGACGCCAGCATGTCGGCCGTGCTCGACGCGCTGCTCGCGCTCGGCGTCGTGCCCATCGTCACCACGCTCCCGCCCCGCCGGGACAGCGCGGCGGCGAGGGCGCTCGTGCCCGAGATGAACGCCATCTTGCGGGCGCTCGCCGAGGAGCGGCAGGTGCCGCTCGTGGATCTCTTCTCGGTGCTCGATCCGATGCCGAACGGCGGGGTGGGCGCGGACGGCGTCCATCTGCCAACCTACACGGACGCGGGCGCGCACGGGTGCTGGCTCGACGACGCGGGCCTGTCCGCGGGGATGAACCAGCGCAACCTGGTCACGCTCGAGGCGCTCGACAGGGTCCGCCGCGTCGTGGTCGGCGACGAGGCGCCCGAGCCGCCGTCGCCGCCGCTGGCGGGCGTGGGCACGCTGGCCGATCCGCTCGTCGTCGACGCGCTGCCGTTCGCGCACCACGGCGACACCACCGGCGCGCCGTCCTCGCTGTCACTCTACTCTTGCGGCGCGCAGGACGAGGGCGGCGGTGAGCGCGTGTACCGCGTCACGCTCCCGGCGCCGGCGAGCCTGTCCATCCGCGTGTTCGACGACGCGACGACCGACGTCGATCTGCACGTGCTGTCGCAGCCCTCGGCGAGCGCGTGCGTGGCGCGGGACGATCGCGCGCTCGTCGTCGACGCGCCTGCCGGTGACACATTCGTCGTGGTCGACACGTTCCAGAAGGCCGGCGTACCGCAGGCCGGCCGTTACCGGCTCACCATCGTCGCAACCCAACCGTAACTTTCCACCGCTTGAGCCGCGTCACGCCGGCCCGTATGGTCAGCCCGGAGGTGTCGTGATGAGCACGGTCCGCTGGCTGTCATTCTGGGCGCTCTCGACCGCGTGCGCGTGCGGCGCGGCGTCTTCGAAGTCGAACTTCGACGGCGGCGGCGCGGCGGGCGCGGGCGCGGGCGCGGCCTCGGCGGGGGGCGGCGCGGCGGGCGCCTCGCAGGGTGGCGCGAGCGCGGGCGGCGACGCGGGAGCGGCGGGCGCTTCGCAGGGCGGCGCGAGCGCGGGCGGCGACGCGGGCGCGAGCTCGCAAGGCGGCGCGAACGTGGGAGGACAGGCGGGCGCGAGCGCGGGCGGCGACGCAGGCGCGAGCGCAGCCGGGGCCGCGGGCACAGGCGGGGCCGCGGGCGACCCGTTCGGCAGCGCGGGCGCGGGCGCGAGCGCGGCCGGCGCGGCGGGCACGACCACGGGCGGCGCCGGCAAGGGCGGCGCGTGCGCGGGCGTCACGTCGAAGACGACGCCGAAGACGCTCCCCGTGGACGTCATCTTCGTCATCGACAACTCCGGCAGCATGAACGACGAGATCGACTTCATCCAGAGCAAGATGAACGCCTTCTCGAGCGCGATCGGCACCTCGGGGATCGACATCCACGTCGTGATGGTCTCGGCGCTGAAGGGCTGCTTGTTCGGCCCGCTGCAGGGGTGCAACCCCCTATTTTTGCAGGGATTTTGCCTGCCTGCGCCCTTCGGCAGCGGCAGCTGCCCCGCCGACGCGAACCCCCCCGCCTACACGCACCCCAACACCTACGTGAACAGCAACGACGGGATGAACGTCGTGATGAAGTCGTGGCCGCAGTGGAAGGACGCGCTGCGGATGGGGGCGAAGAAGACGATGGTGGTCGTGACGGACGACGACGTCACCGTCGCGCCGTACGCGGCGGACGGGTTCCCCAACGGCGAGGTCGGCGGCGCGGCGAAGTTCATCGCCGACTTCACGGCGCTCGATCCCGCGCTGCTGAAGGACTGGAAGATGGCGGGCATCTACGCCTTCACGAAGTGCGCGTCGGCCGCGGCGGAGGGCAAGGTGTGGCGCGAGGCCGTCAACCAGACCGGCGGCCTGCACGGCGATCTGTGCAAGCAGGATCTCCAGCCCATCCTCGATGACTTGCAGAAGGCGGTCGTCGTCGGCACGCAGATCGCTTGTCAGTGGAAGCTCCCGCCCCCTCCCCCGGGGCTGGCGCTCGATCCCAACCAGGTCAACGTCGTGTACACGGACGGCGGCGGCGCCGACCATGAGGTGCTCTACGCGAAGGGCCCGGCCACCTGCTCGCCGGCGGGGGGCGGCTGGTACTTCGACGACGAGGTGAACCCCACCACCGTCCTCGCGTGTCCGAGCACCTGCGCGACCATCCAGGCGGACCCGAAGGCGAGCGTCGCCGTGACCTTCGGCTGCGAGCGCAAGGGCGTGAAGAATTGACGCCGCGCCGCCGGCGGCACGACGCTCTTGGGCGGTGAAGGTCGACGACAGCTACCGGGAGACCCACGCGCTCGCGGACGGCACGCGCGTGACCTTGCGGCTGTTGCAGCCGAGCGACGCCGAGGATCTGCGCCGGGGCTTCCGGGCGCTGTCGCCGCGCTCGCGGTACCGGAGGTTCCTCTCCGAGGCGGCCGAGCTGACCGACGAGCAGGTGCGGTACCTGACCGAGACCGACGGCGTGAACCACGTCGCGATCGTGGCGACGACCGAGTCGCTGGACCTGAAGAGTGAGCTCGGCCTCGGCGTGGCGCGCTTCGTCCGGCTGCGCGACGCGCCGGAGGTCGCGGAGGCGGCGGTGACCGTCGTCGACGAGGCGCAGGGCCGGGGCATCGGGCGCCTGCTGCTCGCGCTGCTCGCCCGGGCGGCCCGAGAGCGCGGCGTGCGCACGCTGCGCGCCGAGGTGCTCGCGGCGAACCCGCCCGTGCGCGAGATCCTGCGGGAGGTCGGCGCCGTCGTGCGCTCGGACGACGGGGTCACCCTGACGGCGGACGTCCCGCTCGCACCCGAGGCGGGGCACGACGAGAGCCCCGCGCGGAGGCTCCTGCGCGCCGTCGCCGCGTCGCTCGCGTCGCTCGGGAGATGACGCGCGTCGTTGCCCGGCGCGCGCGCCTCGCGTACCTCCACGATGACAGGCGATGCAGGTCGATCGACAGAGGCTGAAGGACGCGGCGCGCGTCGTCGGGCGCGCCGCCGCGACGATCGCGGTGCGGGTCGCCGCGTGGGGGGCGCTGGGCGCAGGGTTGGGTTTGTTCGCTGCGGGCGTCGAGCTCCTGTCGCCCCTGCTCGACGCGCCTCCGTCGTGGTGGTCGCTCGCGCGGCTCGTCGTGCTGGTCGTCTACCCGGTGGGCGGCGCGGTCCTCTTCGCGCACCTCGGGGTGGCGAGGGGGATCGGGCGGGTGCTCTTGTTTCACGCGGTGGACCAGGGGCTCGTGATCGAGGTGCTCGACCGGCTGCTCGAGCTCGCGGGGCGCGCGGCCGGGAGGAGCGCGCGCCTGTCGGCGCTGGCGGATCGCGCCGAGGTGTTCGCCGCGGAGCTGCCGCTCGCCGACGCGGAGCGCGCGCTGAAACAGGCAGGCGACGAGTTCGTGCTGGGGAGCGACCTCGAGGGCGGCGGCGCGGGGCGCTGGGTGATGCGGCGGCTGAAGCGCGCGCTCGTGCACGCGATCGAGCGGGTCACGCTCCGCGTCGTGCGGGCAGAGGAGGGTGGGGTGTCGCTCGAGCGCGTGCGGCGCCTGGCGCTCGAGCAGGCCGAGGCGGGCGTGCGCGACGCCATCCTCTCGACCATGAAGAAGCAGCTGCTGCTCGCCGCGGCGCTGCTCGCGCTGCTGGTCGCGACGGGCCCCCTCCTCGCCGCGGTGTTGCGGGCGAGATGAGCGGGTCGCGCGCGGCCGTGAACCTGGTACACCCGCGCGGCATGTCACGGCGCGCCTGGTTCTCCTGCTGGTGCGCCGTCGCCGCCCTGGCAGCGTGCGGCGGCGCCGACGCGCCCCCACCGAGCGCGGGCAGCGCTGGCGCGAGCGGGCGAGCGGCAGGACAGGCTGGCGCGTCCCAGGCTGGGCACGCAGGCTCACCACTGGCAGGGCACGCCGGCGCGTCACAGGCGGGCGCGTCGCAAGCGGGACAGGCGGGCGCGTCACAAGCAGGACAAGCGGGCGCATCACAGGCAGGGCAAGCGGGCGCGCCACAAGCGGGCCAGGCGGGCGCGCCACACGCGGGGCAAGCGGGCGCGTCACAAGCCGGCCAAGCGGGGGCATCACAAGCGGGGCAAGCTGGCACGTCACAAGCGGGGCAAGGTGGCGCGTCACAAGCAGGACAGGCGGGCGCGTCACAAGCAGGACAGGCCGGGAGCGGAGGAGCGGCGGGCGGCCCGCCTTGCCCCGGACCGGACGAGCTCGGGGCCACCTCCGTCGCGCCGCTGCGCCTCTCGGAGACGGGGCTGTACGCCGGGCTGCCCTCGAAGGTCATCCACGGTCGCGCGCGCCCTTTTCAGCCGAGGTACCCGCGGTGGGCGGACGGCGCGACGGCGCAGCGGTGGGCCTACGTGCCGGGGTGCCGGCAGATCGACACCAAGGATCAGGATCACTGGCGGTTCCCCGAGGGCACGCGGATGTGGGAGGAGATCTCGATCGCGGGCGTCCCCGTCGAGACGAGGTTCCTCCACCGGTTCGGGCCGGGCCCGGATGACTTCGTGTTCGCGGCCTACCTCTGGCGCGCCGACCAGTCGGGGGCCGATCTCGCGGATCTGTTCGGTGTACAGGACGCCAACGGGACGGGGCACGACGTCCCGAGCGTCGCCCAGTGCGCCAGCTGCCACGGGAAGCTCAGCGAGCGCGTGCTCGGGTTCGGCGCCGTCCAGCTGAGCCACTCGCTGCCGGGGGAGACGCTCACGAGCCTGAGCCAGGCCGGACGGCTGACCGTCGCCCCGCCGCCCGCTGGGTTTGGCATCCCCGGCGGCGAGCCCGCGGTGGGGTACTTGCATGGCAACTGCGGCCACTGTCACAACGACACGGGCGTCGCCGTCTCGCTCCGGCTGCGCGCGCTGACGACCGCCAGCGCGCCGGGCGAGCTCGGCGCCGTCGCGACCACGGTGGGCAAGAAGCCCGCGTTCTTCGCGGTGACGGGCGTGACGGCGCTGGTGGAGCCTGGCGCGCCGGACGCGAGCGCCGTGTGGTACCGCCTGTCGCGCCGCAACGATCCCGCGATGCCGTGGGTGCAGATGCCGCCGCTCGGCACCGCGCTCACCGATCCGGGCGCCGAGGTCGTTCGCGAGTGGATCCTGTCACTCGGCGGCGCGGGAGGATCCTCCGGGAGCAGCGGCGCGGGCGGCGCGAGCGGCGCCGGCGGGGGCGCGGGCGCGGGCGGGACCGCGGCGGGAGGGGGCGGGAGCGCGGGCGCGGGTGGGTGAGCGGGTCGTGTTGCACGTCGACATGGACGCGTTCTTCGCGTCGGTCGAGGTGCGTGATGATCCGTCACTCGCCGGTCGACCCGTGATCGTCGGCGGCGCGTCACGCCGCGGGGTCGTCGCGGCGGCGTCGTACGAGGCGCGCAGGTTCGGCGTGCGCTCCGCGATGAGCATGGTCGAGGCGCTCACGCGCTGCCCGCGTGCGGTCGTCGTGCCACCGCGCCACGCGCGCTACGCCGAGGTGAGCCGGCGCGTGTTCGAGGTGTTCCTCGGCTACACGCCGCTCGTCGAGGGGCTGAGCCTGGACGAGGCCTTCCTCGACGTCGGGGCGTCGCGCGCGCTCTTCGGCGGTGGCGTTGAGATCGCCGAGCGGATCCGCCGCGACATCCGCGCCGAGACGGGGCTGACGGCGTCCGCGGGCGTCGCGCGCTCGAAGTTCGTCGCGAAGATCGCGAGCGACATCAACAAACCTGACGGTATCACCGCCGTGCCGGAGGACGTCGCGCGCTTCCTCTCGCCGCTGCCGATCGAGCGGATGTGGGGGGTCGGGGCGAAGACGGCGCCGAAGCTCCACGCGCTCGGCCTGCGCACGTTCGGCGATCTGCAGCGCTGCGACCCCGCCACCCTCCAGCGGCGGCTGGGCGCGTGGGGCGCGCGGATCGCGGCGCTCTCACGCGGGGACGACGACCGGCCCGTCGTGCCCGATCGAGACGCGAAGAGCGTGGGATCGGAGGAGACGTTCGAGCTCGATCTCTCGGGCGCAGACGAGATCCTGGAGGCGCTCATCCCGCACGCGGAGCGCGTGGCGGCGCGGCTCCTCCGCGCCGGGCGGGCCGGCCGCACCGTCTCGCTGAAGCTGAAGCACCACGATCACCGGGTGATCTCCCGGCAGACGACGCTCGCCGAGGCGGCCTCTGACGCCGGGACGCTCATCGACGCGGCGCGGGCGATGCTCGCGCGGCTCTCGCTCGGGGGCGCGCGGTTCCGGCTGGTCGGGCTCTCGGTCTCGGAGCTCGCGGCGCCCGGCGAGCAGCCGGCGCTCTTCCCCGATGCGGGCAGGGCGCGCCGCCTCGAGGTCGAGCGCGCGCTGCTCGGCATCAACGAGAGGTTCGGTGACGGCGCCGTCTTTCGCGCCGGTGGGCGGCGTCCGCCCGAGCGCGGGTGACTACGGGCCGCGTGGCGGCTCGGCGCCCGCGTCGCGCGCGACGAGCGCCACGCCCTCCGCGAGCCACGCCGCGAGCGCGTCCGGATCGAGCGCGCGCAGCCGGAAGACGCGGGCGATCACCTCGTGGCGCGGGCCGCGCAGGACGACCTCGAGGCGCTCATCG
Source organism: Polyangiaceae bacterium (assembly GCA_020849655.1). Classification (GTDB taxonomy): domain Bacteria; phylum Myxococcota_A; class Polyangia; order Polyangiales; family Polyangiaceae; genus JADLFU01. The sequence goes on from JADLFU010000008.1 coordinate 8,999, forward strand.
CGCCGCACGACGTCGACGCTGACGATGCGGCGGGCGTCGAAGCGGCGCCGTCGCCGATCGCGGCCGAGCGCGCGCGTCGCGCAGACGACCTCACCGCCCTCGCTCGACGCGACGAACGCAGAGAGGGAATTCAGCCCGAGGCGCGCGATCAGCAGCCCCGCGACGACGAACGACAGCCCCGCGACGACGACCGCGACCAGCCCGAGCTCCGGCGCCCGCAGCGCGGCGGGGCGGCGCACACAGAGCTCCGAGAGGAGGATGCCGAGCCCGAGGGTCGCGCCCGCGCCGACCGCGGCGAACACGTCCGGCTCCCGCGAGAACGCGAGCCCGAGCGGCGAGACGCGCGCGGCAGAGCCTGACGGCGCCCGCTCGGCGTGCGCGAGGAGCGCCGCCGCGAGCGCGTCGCGATCGCGCGCGACCGCCACCGGGAACCGCCGCTCGAGCTGCAAGACTCGCGCGCTACCACGCCGCGACGACAGCGTCAGCGCGCGGGGCGAGAGGGGTCTTCGGGCCAGTGGTGCTTCGGGTACTTGCGACCGAGCTCCTTGCGGAGGCTCGGCCAGTGGCGCTCCCAGAAGCCTGCGAGATCGCGCGTCACCTGCACGGGTCGCTGGTTCGGCGCGAGCAAGTGCACGACGAGCAGCGCGCGCCCGCCCGCGATGGTGGGCGCCTCGCGCATGCCGAAGAAGTCCTGCATGCGGCTCGCGACGAAGGGCTCCTGCCCTGGCGCGTAGGTGATCTTCGCCTGCCGACCGCTCGGGAGCGTGAGCCGCGGCGGGGCCCACTCGCGCAGCTGCGCTCTCTGCTCGGGCGCGAGACGCTGCTCGATCTCGACCGCGAGATCGACCTCGCGCAGCTCCTCGAAGCTCGATCGACCGACGGCCGCCGCCGCGACGAGCGCCGAGACGCCGGCGGCGTCGACCGCGGGGAAGCCGGGATCGTGCGCGGCGACGAACGACAGCCGCGCGAGGAGCGACACCCAGGCGTCCTGGTCGCGGACGAACGCGGAGAGCCCTCGCTTCTCGGCCATCGACGCGAGCAGCGCGCCGACGGCCACGGGATCTCCGCCGCGGCGCCGCACCTCGTCGATCGCGACGGCGTCGTACATCAGGCGCTCGACCGACTCGACGCGCTCGCGCGCGCCGTCCCACTCGAGGCCGGCCTCGTCGCGCAGACGCTCGGGGAACAGCTCGAGCAGCCACTCGGAGAGGACCCGCGAGACGAGCCGCGCGAGCGGGCGCGCAGGATCGCCGTCGGCAGAGACGACCACCACGAGCGGCGCGTCGACGACCACGCTGTCGGCGGCCTGCGTGAGCGCGCCGCCCGACGACATCACGAGCGCGTCCCCCCCGGCGCGCTTGCGCGCGGCGACCCGATCGGGGAACCCCGCGAGCAACGCCAGGCCGAGCGCGTCGTCCTCGTCGAGCGGGGGCGCGTCCCCGGCGTCGCGGGGCAGCGCGCGCAGGAGCCGCTCGCACGCCCGCACGGCGGCGAGCGTCGCGGACGGGTCTCCGCCCGTCGCCTTGATCTGCGCGGCTGACAGCCGCTCTCGCGACGCGCGGAGCACGAGCTGGGCGCGCGGGGTGACGTCCGAGTCGCCGCGCTCCCCGTGCGCGCGCGGGCCTCGATCGAACCTCGCGCGTCCGTCGCCCAGCACGTCTCGCTCCGCGAGCGCCGCCGCCGCCGCCGCGCCGAGCAGCGGGTGCCCGCGCCGCGCCGCCTCGATCGCCGCTCTCCCGAGCCGGGGGTGCACCGGGAGCCGCAGCAGCTGACGACCGAGCGGCGTGAGGCGCCCATCGTCGAGCGCGCCGAGGCGCTCCAGGAGCTCCTGCGCGGCCCGCATCGACGGCTCGGGCGGCGCGTCGAGCCAGGCGAGATCGGCGGCCGAGACGCCGAGCTCCGCGAGCTGGAGCGCGAGCTCGCAGAGATCGGCGCGCGCGAGCTCGGGCGCGTCGTGCTCGGGCCGCCGCTCGAGGTCTCCCTTCGTGTACAGGCGCACGCACACGCCCGCGCGCGTGCGCCCCGCGCGACCCGCGCGCTGCGCCGCCGACGCGCGGCTGATCTTGTCGATCTTCAGGGAGGAGAGCCCCGTCCACGGCGAGCACGACGCCGTCCGCGCGAGGCCCGAGTCGACGACCGCGGCGACGCCGTCGACGGTGACGCTCGACTCGGCGACGTTCGTCGAGAGGATGATCTTCGGCGCGCGGGAGGGCGCGAGCACGCGGTCTTGCTCGTCCGGCGTGAGGTCTCCGTGCAGGGGCATCACGACCGCGCCCACGTCGCGCGCGACAGGCTCGCACGCCGCCTGCGCCGCGCGGATCTCGCGCGCGCCCGGGAGGAACACGAGCGCGTGTCCGTCGAGCCCGTCGCGGAACAGCCCGCGCAGCGCGACGGCCACCTCCGTCGCCAGCGGGCGCGCGGGCGGCGCGTCCGCGTGCCGCACGTCGATCGCGAACGCGCGCCCCTCCGACCTCACGATCGGCGCCGACAGGTACGCGGCCACCCGCCCGGCGTCGATCGTCGCGCTCATCGCCCCGACCAGCAGCTCCGGCCGCCTCGTCTCCGACAGCCGCCGCAGGAGCGCGAGCGCGACGTCGGCCTGCAGGTGCCGCTCGTGCACCTCGTCGACGAGCACGGCCGCGACGCCCGCGAGCGACGGGTCGCGCACCATCCAGCGCGTCAGCACGCCGTCGGTAACGAATCTCACCTTCGTCGCGCGGCCCGTCCGATCGTCGAACCTCACCGTGTACCCGACGCGGCCCCCGAGCTCCTCGCCCAGCTCCTCGGCGACGCGGCGCGCGGCGAGGCGCGCGGCCAGGCGGCGAGGCTCGAGGACGACGATCTCCCCCTGGTCGCCGACGCCCGCGTCGAGCAGCGCGCGCGGCACGCGCGTCGTCTTGCCTGCGCCGGGGGGCGCAAGGAGCACGATCCGGCGAGCGCGGAGGAGCGTCTCCGTGATCTCGGGCAGCACGGCGTCGATCGGCAGCGGGATCACGCGAGCAGCCCCATCTCGCGCATCGGCGACGTGAGATCGTCCGGCACCGCGGCGACGCCCTCGACGCGCGCCCCGGTGACGGGGTTCACGAGCGAGAACGCGTGCGCGTGCAGCGCGAGCCTCGTGAGGCCGTAGCGCCGCGCGACCTCGCGGTTGAGATCGCCCCGGCCGTAGTTGGCGTCCCCGAGCAGCGGGTGCCCGAGGTGCTTCAGGTGCCTGCGGATCTGGTGGAGCCGGCCGGTCAGCGGCGCCACCTCGACGAGCGACACGGCGCGCGGCTCGCACGCGACCGTCGCGACGCGGCGCACGACGGTGACGGAGTCGACGCGGGGGCCGTCAGGTTTGTTCGGGATGGCGTGGTCGATGGTCGCAGCGTCGGGCGGCTGCCCGCGGACGAGCGCGAGGTAGCGCTTGTCGAGCTCGCCGTTCGCCTGCGCGACCGAGAGGAGCCTCGCGCTCTCGCTGTCCCGCGCGAAGACGACGGCCCCGCTCGCGCCGCGGTCGAGGCGCTGGACCGGGTGGGCGGCGCGGCCCGCCGTCCGCGCGCGCACGAGATCGACGAGCGCGACGTCATCGTCGCCCCAGCCCCGGTGCACGAGCATCCCCGTGGGCTTGTCGACGACGAGCAGCTGCGCGTCCTCGTAGAGCGTCGTCAGGGTCGAGCTCACCTCTGCGCCCGGACGAGCTGCGTGACCGGCGACGAGACGTTGCCCGCGCGGTCGCGGACGACGACGGTGACGGGCGCCTCGGCCGCGGGGAGCCGCACCGACACCTCGCGGCGCACGGGCCTCCACGATCCGCGCTGCCCGCCCACGTCGACACGCAGCGCCTCCAGCCCCGACGGGCGAGTCGACGTGTCCCGCAGCGGATCCTTGCCGTGGGGCGCGTCGCTGGCGTCGATCACGAGCCTCACATCCCTGCCTCGCGCCGATCGCACGGCGATCCCGTCGACGCGCGGCAGGTCGGCGTCGCGCCCCACGCGCGCGCAGCGCGGCGACGACCACGCGGACGTCGAGCCTCGACACGCGTCCGTCGTGCGCGCGGAGGCGCAGACGAGCGTGCCCGCGCGGGCCGGGCACCGCACGGCGAGGCTCCCGTCAGAAGCTCTTCGTGGCGCGCAGGCGGCCGTCACGAAGCGCCCCGACGCGCTCGCGGCCACCCGCACCTCGAGCGAGAGGCCCTCCCTCGCGCGCACGGGCGCGCCCACCGCGACGTGGTCTGCGCCGGCGACGACGCGCACGGGGAGCGCGACCGCGCGGTCGTCCGCGGCGTCCGTCGGCGAGCGCCCCGCGGCCAGCTCCGAGGCGTCCGACTCGCCGCCGCCGTCGCTGTCGCCGCGCAGCGGGAGCGTCCCCAGGCGGCGCTCGGTCGCGTTGTCGAGGCCGTCGCCGTCGGGGTCTTCGCGCGCGTCGTCGCGCGAGGCGTCCGTCCCGTGCGCGCGCTCCCACGCGTCGGGCAGGCCGTCGCGATCGCGATCGGGCGGAGGATCGAGCGCGACGGCGACGCGCGCCGATCTCGAGAACGTGCGCTCGGCCCCGCCCTGCGCGTCGATCTCGACGCGGTAGACGCCTGGAGCGGCGGTGTCGACGATCGTCGCGGCGTACACGCCGTCGCCCGCGGCGCCGTCCCCGTGCGCGCCGTCGTCGAGCAGCGAGAGCCGCCTCGCCTCGCCGCCGGGCGTGCGCACCACCGCGGCGAGCTCGGCGCCGAGGACCGGGCCGTCGTCGACGAGCGCGGCGACCACGCGCACGGGCGCGCCGGCGTGGCGCGCGGCCTCGAACGGCGAGCGCCCATCGGTGGGCGGCGCGGGGACGCCGTCGACGTCGACGTGCACGAACATCGCGCCCGGGGCGCGCGCCGTGACGTCGACCAGCACCGGGCCCTTCGTCGACGCGTGACCGACGAGGCGGAGCGCGCCCGCGAGCGCGCCCTCGACGCGAAAGATCGCGCGGCGCGGATCGCGCTCGGACGCGGCCCATCGCCGACCGCGCGCATCCTCGAGCGTGAGATCCTCGAGGCCGCCCGCGCCCGCGAGGACGGTGACGGTCACGTCCCGCGTGCCGGGCGGGAGCGCGGGCAGCGCGACCTCGGCGAGCGACGGCGCCACCCGGGAGAAGACGCGCTCACGCCCGGACGCCGCCGCCACGCCGCCGAGCACGGCCTCGCCGATCTGCGCGACCGCGGCCGGCAGCTCCGCGGTGAGCGTGAGCCCGTCCGCGTACGAGAACACCCCGCGGCAGACGTCGGCCATCTTGCGGAGCGGCCCGGCGTCCGCGTCCTGCCCGACCGCCACCGTCGAGACGCGCGGCACGAGGTACGTCGCGCCGCCCGCGGAGCGGAACTGCGCTCGCTGCGTCCACCCCAGCATCCCCGACGTCCCCGTCGTCCAGGGCAGGTTGTCGGGCCCGAGATCCTCGAGATCGAACGCGCCGTCGGGCAGCGACGTCCCGTCCGAGTAGCCTGCGTACGGCGGGTGCAGCGTGTAGCGCTCGATCTCGTAGCCGGAGTTGCTGCGCCCGTCGGAGACGACGAGCATCGCGAGCGCGGGATCGCTCCCCTTCTGCTCGTCGTACCCCGCCTCGACCAGCGCCGACGCCGCCTCGAGCGCGCCGTCCCCGACCGACGTCCACCCGAGGGCGCGCACGCCGTCGAGGGCGCGGGCGAGCTCGGGGCGACTCGCGGCGTCGACGACGCGCACCGGGGAGATCGTCTGCGCGTCGTGGTTGAACGTCACGAGCCCGAGCTCGTCGCCGTCGCGGAGCCCGTCGAGGACAGCCCTCGCGGCCACCTTCGTCGCGGCGAGCTTGGCGCCGTCGCCGTCGTCCATGCTCCCGCTGCGGTCGAGCACGAGCATGGTGACGCGCTTCGGCGCCGCGGCGCGCGCGACGAGCGCCGCCTCCGACGACGCGCGCAGCGCCTCGCCCGCCCGCGTGGTCGCGCGCACCTCGACGCTCAGGGTCGCGCCGGGCGGCGGGTACAGCTCGGCGGGCAGCGTGCCGACGAGCCACAGCGTCCCGCGCGACACCTCGACCGCCCGGTACGCGTCGCGCGGCACGACGCACTCGCCGCCGGCCGCGCAGCCGGGCACGCGGAGCTCGACGGCGCTCGTGCGCAGGCGCGCGGGCTCGTTCTGCTCGTCGCGCGCCGACAGCGCGACCCGGAAGGGCCGCCGTCCGGTCGACGGGTGCCCGACATCCGTCGCGACCGCGCGCGTGGGCTCGAGCAGCGACAGCGACGCCTTGGCCCTGCCCACTCTCCACCCGAACAGCGCGTCCGACGGCTTCGTGTTGCTGACGACGGCCAGCACCTCGGCGACCTCGGGCGTCACCGGCACGTCGACGACGTAGTCGCCCGCGGGGCCGGGACGACACTGTTGTTGCGGCGCCGGCAGCGGGCCCGAGACGGCCTCCCGGCACGATGGCAACAGCGACGGCGTGCCGGCGCGGTCGACAGTGAACACCCGCAGCCGGAGCGGCGCGTCGCCCGACGGGGACACCCGGAGCGTGAGGCCCGCGCTGCCGGGCGCCGGGATGGCCGACAGGTACGCCGCGCCGTGGCCGTGCACGAGCGCCGGGGCGCCGCTCGCGAAGCCTCCGTCGGGCGGCAGCGGCCTCGGCGGCGCCACCTTGCAGCGCGCCCGTGGCCCCGTGCACGCCTCGTGCGAGTCGAGCTCCCGCCGCGCCCTCGGCAGCTGGTCGGGGCCCGCCGCGCGCAGATCGGGCGGCACAGGGAAGGGCTTGCGCTCGTGCATCGGCGCGGCCGGCGGCCCCCACCCCGGGACGAGCGGCGCCTGGGCGCCGGCGTTCATGTCACCGATCCAGTCGATCGACCACCGGGGATCGACGTCGCGGTAGTCCTTCAACAGGAGCGTGGTGTGCAGGTCGAGCAGGACGTTCTCGAGATCCCGGCCCAGGTGCTCGACGAGCACGCCGCGAAACGCGCCCTCGAACGGGGGCTCATCGGGGTGCGTGGCGATCGCCTGCAGCAGCGGGCCGAGCAGATCCGCGCCCTCGTCCGCGCGCCGCGACGGGTGCCCGAGCGGCAGCGACCGGTCTGCCTGGAGCAGCGACGCCTTGCCGGACGGGTGCCCGCTCGCCGGCCCGGGCGCGATGGGGAGCGCGAACTGTTCCATGGCGTACCGCCACGCGACGGCGGTCGTGTAGGGCAGATCGAGGATGTCGGCGCTCGGCGCGTCGAGCCAGAGGTGGGCGGCCGAGCCCTGCTGGCCGAGCATCCCCGGTGACACACACTTGCGCGTGGTGACGCCGCCGTAGCCGTCGAGGCACACATGCGCCTGGAGAGCGGTGGGCACCGCCTCGGAGACGCCCACAGCATGAAAACCTGGTGGATCGACGCCCCGCTCGACCACGGACTGGCGCAGGTACGCGTCCTGGAGCTTGTGGCTGAGCTCGTGGATCGTGAGCGACACCACCGCGCCCGCCTCGCTCGACAGCGGCGCGAGCGCGGTCGGGGGGAAGATGCTGGTGTTCAGCGCGACGCCTCCGTGGGTGCCCTGCCCGCCCGCCTCGATGGGGGAGAGGAAGATGCGCGAGGGACAGTGTCCCTCGACCGGTGACGAGCACGCGCCGCCGTCCGCGCCGTTGACCCACGCCGGCGGAGAGGGCGCGGCCCGCGCGACGCCGATCTCTCGCTGCCACACGTCGAACTCGGAGGCGCGATCGACCAGGAACCGCGCGTGCAGCGGGTTCACACAGTGGCTGTGCGCGTGGTACGGCGCCCCGCCCGGGCCAATGGCCTTGGCGCCGTCGACGCACGGATCCTGCGCGACGCAAGAGGCCGGGTTGCGCGGATCGCGGCAGAGGAGCGGCATCGGGCCGGGGAACGGCCACAGCGGGCGGTGCTCGACGCCGTACGCGAGGTAGTGACCGTCGCCGCTCCGCGCGAGCCGCCGGGGCAGCGCGCAGAACCCGCCCTCGACGACGAAGGCCGGCGCGAAGTTGCCGGCGTCCGTGAGGCTCGGCCCGAGCGGTTCACTGTTGACACGGAGCACATAGAAAGACCCGGCGGTGGACGGATCGTCCCAGTCGTTGCGCGGATCGACCGGGAGCAGCTCCGTCCCGAACCGCGCGCCCGAGCCCGTGGAGGGCAGCAAGCGCTCGGCGAGCTCGGCCGGCGTCGTCACCGGCGGGTAGGTCGAGAGGCGCAGCACCGGCGGCGTGACGGAGTCGTCGTACAGCACCCACGGCTCGTCGGTCGTGCCGTGGCCGGGGCACTTGATCACGCCCCCCCGCGCGAGGCACACCTCGATGCGGTGGGTGTCGGCGACGACGTCCCCGCGGGGCTTCGCGTCGTCCTCCGCGTGGGTGAAGAGATCGTAGTGGAGCGCGATGGAGCGTCGCAGCGGCACGTTCCCCGAGCCGTTCTTCGGGACGTCGTCCCAGTCGAGGTAGTCGAGCGGGCGACAAGAGGCGACGCGCGGGCGGATGGGCGCGGCGAGGGTCGACGACGCCCACGCGAGCGCCCCGAGGGCGAGGGAGACGGCGGCTCGCGCGCGCATCACCGCGCTCTATCGCGACGCGCGCGGGCGCCGTCAACGTGAGCGGCGCGCCTCGTCTCGCTGGTACCCTCGCGCCGACATGCCCAGAGAGGCCTCGTCCGCCGCCCGAGCTCGCTCGCCCAACCTGGTCCTGTGGGCCACGTTCTCGCTGACGTCGCTCGCGGTCGGCGGGTATTTCCTCGCGCAGGCGCACACGCGCCTCGGCGTCGACGCGGCGCTCGGGGCGGCGTCGCTCGTCGCGCGGACGGCGAGCTTCGTCCTCTTCGGCCTGCTCGCGGAGGGGGTCTTGCTGCGCGGTCGCGGGGGGTATCTCACGCAGACGCCCGCGCGGCGGGTCGTCGTGCACGCGAGCTCGGCCGCGCTGTTGCTCGCGTCGGTCGCGCTGGTGGTCGACGCGTCGGTGTTCGCGTTCGCGAGCTACCACCTGACGACGGCGCTCCGCATCCTGTTCTCCGACGGGCCGGCGGGCGCCGCGCGCGTGGTCGAGGCCGCGGGCCTCCCGCTCTCGACGGTCCTCGGCGCGGGCGTGGGGCTCGTGATCGCGCTCCTCGCGGCGGGCGGCGTCTCGCGGATCACGCGGGGCTGGAGCGCGCGGCGCCCGGTGCCGGTGCCGCGACGGACGGCGCTCGTCGGGCTCGGGTTCGCGTTCTCCGCGGTCGCCCTGCTCGACGCCGCCGGCGCGCGGGTGCGCGATCCTTACATCTGGGAGCGAGAGGTGGAGAGCGTGCCCCTGGCGTTCTCGCTCGCGCGCCCGCCCGCGGAGCTCGCGTCGTTCGCGGTGAAGGTCGACCGCCCCGACGCGTCTCGCCAGCGGAGGGCGGCGGAGGCGCTGGCGCGCCGGGGCGCGCTCCCGGACGTGTACCTCGTCATCGTCGAGTCGCTGCGCAGTGACATCGTGACGCCGGAGATCATGCCCAACTTCGCGGCGTTCTCCCGCGACGCCTGGACGTTCTCGCACGCCCAGACCACCGGCAACGTCACACACTACTCCTGGTATGGGTTGTTGTGTGGTGACTACCCCGTCCACTTCGACGGCGCGAAGCGGGCGCCGGGGGGCGGCTCGGTGGCGCTGTCGGCGCTGCGGGCGCTCGGGTACCGCACGCGGCTGTTCGCGACGCCGGACACCGCCTACCAGCGCCTCGACAGCGTGGTGTTCGGGGCGGGCGGGGCCCTGCTCGACGACAAGTACCACCCGAGCGCGCCGCTCGCGGCAGAGCGCGACCGCGCCGTCGTCCGCGAGGTGGCGCGCGTCATCGCGGAGGAGCCCGCGGGCGGGAAGCTCAACCTCATCGCGCTCGACTCGACCCACTTCGACTACGCCTGGGGCGAGGGGTTCCGGCCGCCGTTCACGCCCTACGCGGCGACGGCGTCGATCGGCCGGAGCTACGCGAGGGACGCGCGCGCCCGCGCGGCCCTGTTCAACCGCTACAAGAGCTCCGCCGCGTGGATGGACCAGCTCCTCGGGCAGCTGTTCGACGCCCTGCGCGCAGCGGGCAAGCTCGACGGGGCCATCGTCATCGTGACGGGGGATCACGGCGAGGCGTTCTGGGAGCACGGGTCCGGCTCCCACGGCAGCGATCTCGGGCGGGAGCAGCTCGAGATCGGCTTCGCGATGCGGCTGCCGGGGCACGCGGCGCGGCGCGACGACGCGGTCTTCTCGCTGCTCGACGTGATGCCAACGATCCTGACGCACGTCGGAGTGGACGCGGCGCCGCTCCTGCCGGGCGTCGCCGCGCAGCGCCGGGTGCGAGAGGGCGGGATGGCGCCGCGCGCGGCGCTGACGTTCCAGGGGTGGAGCACGCGCGCCTTCCGGTTCGCGATGACGCGCGGAGACCGGCGGCTGCTGTTCGAGCTCGACGCGCCCGATCCTGGGGTCGCGCGGCGGCTGACGCTGAAGGACGTGACCGATCTCGACAGCAACTCGCTCGTCATCGGCGCCGGCGCCGCGCCCGCCGAGTACCAGCGGGTCGTGCGAGAGCTTCCCCGCGTGCTCGACGAGCTGCCCTTCTTGCAGCTGTAGGCCTGCCGACCTCGCGCGGCTCCGAGCGCGGGTTCAGCCGCAGATTGGCCCGGGCCCGACTGGCGCCTATCCTCGCCGGGTGCTCCCGTGGGTCGAGTCGCTCCCGCTGCCCGTCGCGACGCTCGTCACGAAGGCCGAGCTCGCGAAGTCCCCGCGCGACCGGCACGACCACGCGTTCTGGGCGTGGGATCTGTCGGTGCGCTTGCGCTACTTCTCGGGCGGGTTTCGCCCCATCGCGGAGCGCCCGTCGCTCGGCCAGTGGGTGCGGGAGCAGGTGTGGTCGCGCGCCGCCTCGCTCACCGATCCTTCGCTCGCGGCGGTCGCGCGCCTGTTCGCGCAGCTCGCCCAGCGCGATCTGCCGCCCGGGCCTGTCTCTCCGTCGCGCCTCGTGGAGTGGCTGGCGGCGTACCGCAACGAGGTCATCGGGCACTCGACGCCGCGCTCGCACGCGTTCTGCCGGGAGGCCGCGGAGAGGCTGTTGGCAGGCCTCGGGGCCGCGTGGCAAGCGGGCGTGTTCCTCCCGCCCGACGCGCGCCTGATCGTGAAGGACGTGACGGACGACGGGCGCCCGCGCGCGCTGTCGCTCATGGGCCCCGTGCCGCGCGCCCTCGAGGCGGTCGACGACGAGCTGCGCGACGGGCACGTGTACCTCGTGCGGCCCGGGGAGCGGCCCGTCTCGCTGTATCCCGCGCTCCTGTTTCGCGAGGAGGGGCCGAGGCCGACGCTGTGGTTCTACGACGGAGGGGAGCACCGCCGCGCGGCCTACCGCGACTTCGACGGCAGCGGCGGGGCCTCACGCCTCGACGACGTGGTGACGCACACGCCGACGCCGGGAGCGCCCGCGCCCGCGCCGCCGAGCGGCGACGCGCGGGAGGGCTACGAGATCCTCGGGGTGCTCGGCGAGGGGGGCATGGGGATCGTGCAGCTCGCGCGGTCCCGCGTCCTCGGGGGGTTGGTCGCGCTGAAGCGCGTCCGCCCGCTCGCGGACGAGGGGCCGCGGACCCGGCGGAGGTTCCTGAAGGAGGTGGACACCCTGCGCGCGTGCGCGCACCCGAACGTGGTCCGCCTCGTCGACTCGGGCGCCGACGACGGAGGCAGCTACCTCGCGATGGAGTTCGTGGAGGGTCCGAGCCTCGCGCAGCTCGCGGCGCACGCGCCGCAGTCGAGCTCGTTCGCCACTGGGATCCGCGCGGCGTGGCTGCGGGTGCGCGCGGGCAACCCGGCGCTCGAGCGGCACACGGCGCCGATGGAGGCTCCCGAGGCGTCTTCGGAGCCGCGCTGGAGGGGCGCCGTCCAGGCGCTCATCACGTGCGCGAACGCGCTCGGCGACCTGCACGACAAGGGTGTGCTGCACCGGGATCTCTCCCCCGGAAACATCCTGATCGTCGCCGCCGACGGGCGCGTCGTGCTGGCCGATTTCGGGCTCGCGACGCGCGACGAGGACGACGCCGGGACGACCACCTCGCACGCGCTCGGGACGAGACAGTACGCCGCGCCCGAGCGGCAGCTGGGGGCCCCCGCGAGCGCCCGAGCCGACCAGTACTCGCTGGTCGCGAGCTTCCTCGAAGTGTTGTGTGATCCGGCGACGCTGGCGGAGCATCGCCTGCGGGGCCTCGAGACGCTGTCACTGCGCGCGAGCTGTCCGGGGATGCCCGTCCATGTCGAGGCCGCCCTCCTGCGGGCGCTCGCGCGTGATCCGGGCCGGCGCCACGAGGACGCCCGAGCGCTCGCGGCCGCGTGTGGCAGCGCTGGCCCCGCGCCGGCGGCCGCGGCGCTCGTGACTGGCGTCGGCTCGCCGGCCGAGCCGCCACCCGTGCGCTCGGGATGGCCTGCGCGGCGCGCCCTGGGGCTCGCGGGAGCGGTCGTCGCGCTCACCGGTCTGGTGGCGTGGCGGCTGGCGGGCGGGCCCGAGCCCTCGAAGCTCGCGAAGGAGGACGAGGGCCTGCGAGACACCCGGCAAGGGTGGGACTGGTCGGACCGGTGCTTCACCCACCTGAAGGCCGATCGGCTCGCGAACGCGCAGGCCGCGTGCGAGCGAGGGCTGGAGATCGCGCCGTTCGACCCCCCTGACGCGCGGAGGGCGTGGGCGAGGCCATCGTTGTACTACAACCTGGGACTCATCGCGATGAAGCGCGGCGAGCTCGCCACGGCGCGTCGACAGCTCGCGATGTCACTGAGCCGGCGGCCCAACGACGAGGTGCAAGCGAAGCTCGCCGAGGCCTGTCGCCCCGACGGGCTCACGCTCGGGGAGGGTGAGGTGGTCCGGGTCGTCTCGTGGGACCGCGATCAGACGGGCGGCACGGTGCGCGAGGGGCCGAGCACGCGGACGGCCCAGCTCGCCGTCCTGCAGCTGGGGACGTGCCTCGTGACCGGGGAGATCAGGCGCGTCTCGGAGACCGAGCGCTGGTTGCAGGTCAGGTACCGCGCCGCCGGCGGGGGGCTCGGGAGCGGGTGGATGCACGAGATCGTGCTGGCGCCGCGGCCGTCGATGACAGGAGAGGTGGGCGCCGCCCGCAAGTGACGGGCGCGGTGGGCGCGGCCGACCCCACGTGCATCACAGGTGCGCTCCCAGCCGGTCGAACACGAACACCTCGCCCTCGTAGTGTCCGAAGAACCGCCACGCCGCCCCGTCGCGCCACGCGTAGAGCTCGTGGGTGCTCCCGGGCACTGGATTGCCCGCCAAGGCCTTGAACGGTCGCGCCGCCGGTAGCTGCTTCTTCTTGTCGTGGTGGGCGCAAAAATCGTCGAGCGCGCGGTTCACGTCGGCCTTCCTGGCGGTCTCGAGGGATCGAAACACACGCTTCACGGGCTCACTGACACGGACACGAGCCGAGAGCGGCTCGCAGAGCTCGTCGGCGAAGAGCGCCTCGCGGTGCACCCTCCACGCGGTCTCCCCCAGCTCGCTCATGAGCACACTGTCACTGACCTGAAAGAGCAGCACCTCGGGGATCCCCGCCGCCTGCTCCGCGCTCACCTCGTAGTTCATGGCCAGGCGCCTGAACACGTCGAGGTGCGCCGTGAGCGCCTGAGATTCATTCGCGTGGATCGGGAGGCGGGGGATCTCCATCAGCTCCGCGGAGCCCTCGAACAGGAACACGCAACGGTCGGCCGACAGCATCCCCACGGTCTGCAGGAAACCGTTCAGAGACTTGAAGCCACCCGTGAGGTTGAAGACGACGAACGCTCCTTGGTCTCGGTAGCCTTCCACGGTGTCGTCGAGCGTTCGCTTCAGGTCGACCACCGCCGCGCGGAAGGACCCGAGATCGCTCGTGCGGAGCCCAGGCGCGGTCACCTTGGTCGCCCCGCCGAGCGCGTCGCCGACGATCTCCGCGGTGGCTTCACCGACCGCCGTGTCCGTGTACACGAGCACATGAAACACCGGTCCAGGCGCGTAGTTCTTCGAGAGCACGGCGTCGATGCCGTTGATCTCGGCGGTCATCCGGCGCCTCGTGGGCTCGTCGGCCCCGGCGAGCGTCTGGCGGCGGGCGGAGACGAGCGCGGCCAGCCGGCGAGCATCGTCGCCGTCGAGGTTGCGCCGGTTGGTGATGCTGGTCAGCCACCTGCGATCCTCGTCGGTCGCGCCGTTGGTCAGCAGGCTGGTCCCACAGGTGGAGACGATGAGGAGCTCCGTGGGCATGGTCAGCCTCGGGTCGTTCGGTACGGGCGCCACTGGTGAAAGCGAAACGAACGCGTGACCCGCACCGAGCCGTCTGCGAGGTCCTCGGAGAGCACCTGGCGCGCTCCGGCGGGCGCGAAGCAGGCGATCCCCTGGCCCTCGAGGCGATGCACGAGCTGCGCGGTGAGGACCGGCTCGCCGAACACTCCCGCCGCGGTGGGGCGCTGGACGAGCGCTCGGGCCGCGAGCTGGTCCGCGAGCTTCTCGACCTCCCGGGTCGAGAGCTCAGGACCGACCGTCGGCATGCCTCCGTCGGGGTCCTCGACCTCGCCGATGATCGCCGCCGCCTCCCGCTGGTGCGTGGGCCAGGTGGCGACGGGATGATTCGACAGGTTGATGAACTTCGGGGTGGGCGCCGCGGGCGCCACGATGACGCCGTCCCACTCGGCGACCAACTTCCCCAGCTCTTCTACACAGCGAGCGACCTTCTCTCGAAGGTCCTTCGCCGTGAGGTTGTTGGCGTTCATGCCCGCGTGCTGGATGTAGTTGCGAGCCTGGGCGATCTCCGACGCCAACCTGCTCTCCCGCGAACCGTCACGCAGGTCCTGCAGGCGGCCGAGCTCGCGGTCTGCGCGGGCGCGCGCCGCTCCGTCGACGAACTTGCCCTCCTCTCCGAAGGCCTGCCCGCAGGCCCAGCTCCCCGAGGCACGCTCGCAGCGACTTGCGCAGGGGATCGACCGTCGCCGCGCGCTCGTCGCCTCGGGGTGGAAAATCGGGCGTGTTCTCGGCGAGAATGGCCTCGAGCTGTGCTTCGCACAGCACCCTGCCGTCGAGGCCCCCGGCGCCGCAGCGCACTGCGCGGAGGTCGATCTTCGCGCCGAGCGCGCGCTCGTACTCGGCGAGCGCGTCGGCGCGGTTCATCCGCCGGGCTCGCGCACGCACCGGCGCAGAGGCGACATGCGACGTGCTGTGAAACGCTGGACGACGCACCGCCGCCGCGTCGTCACCGGGCTCGGTGCCGCTGTCGAGTTCGCCCAGCCGAAGGGCGGTGGAAGCTGCGCCGCGCTCGGCGGAGCGCTCGCCACCGGCGCAATCCCCCAGCGGAGGGCGCTTCAGCGCTGGCCGAAGACTGATCCACTTCCGCCCGCCGGCGAGATCCACCTACCCCGCCGCCGAAGCGCGGCAGCGCCGAGGTCGTGGTCCACGTCTCCGCGCCCCTCTGCCCGCCGAGTCCGACGTGGCTCTTCTCCCCCTGCTTCCGCCTTCTCCCTCGTTCACTTCCGCGGAGCGGGCGCCGAGCGAGGAGCGTGCCGGACTACCTCTGGGAGGAGCGCAGCGAACGGCGGATGAGGCCGTGAGGCGTGGCGGGGTCGACGAGCTCGGGTCGTGCGACGGGCCGGTCTCTGCGGTCCATCGCGGGGCACGGCGGGCAACGACAGGACCTGGAAGCGGGCGCCGTCGAAGGCGATCAGGGTCGTCCTTGGCGGGCAGGCCGTTGCGTGCGTCGACAGGCGTCGGGGTCGAGCTCGAGCAAGGCGCAGATCTTGTCGTACGAGCAGAAGTTGACGACCGTGGTCGCACGCGGTCGGGTTGTTACGTCTTGTGCGCATCCTCGCGCGCGGCAACACCATGAGCTCCCGCCAGTCCGTACACACGACGGTCCGCGCCGCGCCGAGGTCATCGGAGCCGGTACAACCGCGCGAGAAGCCAGGTAAACACGTTGAGTCTTCCCGTGTGGTTCGTGTGTGCGACGGCCCCCTGGGTGAGCGCGAGCGCCCACACACCGGCGAGCGCGAGGTAGGGGATCACGGGCAACGACCGCGCCCAGGGCCAGAGCAGGGTCGAAAGCACCAGCGACGCCACGAGGGCGGCGAACGTGCCCCACAGCACGGGCTCGGCGCCGAACCGATCCATCAGGGCCCTTGCGCGGGGGTTCTGCTCCCCTCCGTGGCCACCGTGCTCCGCAATTTTCGTCGCGGTCGTACGGCAATCGAGGTACTTCGTCACGACGGCGAGCAGGGAGCAAACGAGCCACACGAGGTCGAGGAGGGTCATGGTTTGGGGGCCCCCGGGCGAACCTACCGGTGTGGCGCAAGCAGATCGAGAAGCGATCACAGGCTCCGCGTTTCGGTCCTGGATTTCCGTCGCGCTCGACACGCCGTCGTTGCCGGAAGCGTTGGGTCGACGTAGCGTGCGCCGCGATGAGCCAGAGAGACGTTCCCGCCGCGCATGGAGAGCCCGACCCGGGCACCCTCAGCGCGCTCGCGAACGCCGTCCGCGGCATCAGCTCGCCCTTTGCGTGCGGCGGCTCGGTGCTCGTGCGGAAGCCACCGGACATCCGGGTCCGGGGCGGCCACCTGTTCTCGGTGACACCCGCGAAGAACGGGCACGACCAGGAACGGCTCAACGAGCGACTGCACGCGTGCTGCGCGCCCGCGAAGTTCGGCGCGGGCCGGGCGACGCGCTACGACCGATCCGTCCGCGAGGCAGTGCAGCTCGACGCGGCGGGAGGCGCCTTCGACGTCACGTTCAACCCGGCGAAGGCGGGAATCCTCGACGAGGTGCGCCGGGCGCTTGCGCCCTCCGACGAAGGCTCGATCACCGCCGAGCTGCACGCGCTGAATCTCTACGCGAGGGACGGCCACTTCGTCCCCCACAAGGATACGCCGCGCGGCGGCGGGATGATGGGCTCGTTGGTCGTCTGTCTACCGTCCCACTTCTACGGCGGGGCGCTCGTCGCGATGCACCACGGCGCCGACGTCGTCTTCGACTGGGGCCGAGAGATCCAGGCCGATCCTGATCCGCGACGGATCAGGTGGGCGGCGTTCTTCGGCGATGTCGATCACACGATCGAACGCGTCGACTGGGGCAGTCGCGTCACGCTGACCTATGTGCTGCGGCGGGGGCCCGGGGCTGTCGCCGAGGTCCAGCAGGGCGACGAGCCGGCGCGGCTGAAGGGCGAGCTGGCCAAGGCGCTGGCGTCGAAGACGTTTCTTCCCAAGGGCGGGACGTTGGCGTTCCCGTGCTTCCACATGTACAGCCAGGACGCTCGATGGCAAAAGCGGGTGAGTCCGATCACCGCGCGCAACGCCTCGACACTGAAGGGGCGCGACCTCGCGATCGCCCGCGCCGCGCTGTCGCTCGGGCTCGACGTGACGCTACACCCGTACCTCGTCGAAAGCTGCGCGGACGAGGCGTGGGAGCTGAAGCGATTTCCGACCGACGCCGAGCTCGCGCACTTCGATCATCGGATGAGTCCGGACATCATGGAGGAAGTGCTGCCCCTCGCGGCGAACCGTGGGGCGAGCCCGGTGTGGGTGGTACCTCCGCCGGAGTTCAACCGAACTCCGCATCGGTATCGGCAGGACGCCGACGGCATCAGCCCGATTCAGCCCGGATTGCCCGCGCTCCAACTCGTGGCCGGCTGCGAGTACAGCGCAACGGGCTACTTCGGCAACGAGGGGGGGGACACGGACTTCTACGTGTACGCGGCGTTGCACGTCGAGGTTCCGGGTTGGACGGCACGCAACGCGATGACACGGTCGGCCAAAGCTGGCCGATCGAGAGGCTGATGAGTTTCCCCGATGACCGTCCTGCGCGCACCGGCGCATCGTGAACACCGACTCCGGCGCATCGTGAACACCGACTCCGGCGCATCGTGAACACCCCCCGGCGCCGGTCGCCGGGCCAGCGATCGCGACGCTCTCGGGTCTCCCGACGGCCCCCCGCGTACGCGGGGGGCACGGCCACGGAGAGACTGGAGATGCACGTACTCAGGGAGATTTTCAGGCAGAAGTGGACGCTCGGGCGGAGCCACCGGGAAGGTGGTCGACGCGCTCGGTGTGAGCATCGGGAAGATCTCGGTCGGGGAGCCTGCCTTTCGCAGCCCACCCCTGTTTCGCACAATATGTCGAGGAGGAGGTGTCTCAATCCCCTCATCGGGGAGCCTGCCTTTCGCAGTCCCGTCCAGGCCAAGAAGACCGTGCAGACCCTCCCCGCGTCTCAATCCCCTCATCGGGGAGCCTGCTTTCGCAGCAGCGAATTTACCGCGACACGGTACCCTGACGGGTGCGCAGGTCTCATTCAACCACGTCCCCTTGGTCGGAGTGTGCCTCCTGGCGAGCCCGTTCACCTGGCCCGGGCGTCGGGTCTTCGAGTACTCACCCAGCCTCTTGAACACAGGCTCCATCGCCCTCTCGTGTCCATCGTCCGCGACCGCGCGCGCCCACGCTGTCAGGTAGGCGACCCACGTCTGGCGACCCGCGTGGTCCATGCGATCCCAGCGATGCCAGCCGCCCTCGCCCGCCGCCTCGATCAGTCGCTCGACATCGTCGACCAGGTGGTCCGAAGGGCGCCCCAGGTGGTGCAAGAGCGTCTGCAGGGCGTCGACGTCGCGACGCGGGCGAGGCGGCGCGGGCTCGGCACGCCGCTCGCGACCAGCCGCGAGTTGCCGCGCGACCTCCTCGACGCTCAGCTGGGTCGCCGCGCCCTCCGCGCGCGTCGCCGCCGCGACGCCGGCGACCGTGTCGTCACCGCGCGCGATCGGCGCTGCCTCGGGCAGCCGCGGCTCGTCCGCGGCCTCGGCGATCGTGCACGCCGTGTGCGCCGCGGTGCTCTGGCCGACCGGGACGGCCAGGGCGCGAATACCCTGCCCGCCCTGCTCCCGGTGGACCATGAGCGCCAGCGTCGCGACGACGATCGCTGCTCGCGTCCTCTGTTCGTCGAGGCGGTCGAGCGCCTGCCGCAGCTCCGCGAAGCTCTCGGGCCGGTGCGCTGCGTCGGCGAGGGCCGCCGCGAGCTCGCAGTCCCATCGGTCCAGCTCGACCAGAGCCTCCTCGAGGCGGGCCAGCGTACCGTCGGGGCCGGTCTCGCGGGGGAGGGTCATCGTGACGGGAGTATAGAGGATGGTCATTGACCGGACCGACGCGCCGCGGACGACCGATCTGACACCGAGCGCGCTCCTCGCGCGCGCTCGACAGCCCCGCCCGTCTCCCTTAGCCTCCGACCTCCGTGCCCTCCCCGCCCAGCATCTGGCAGGTCTTTCTCGACGAATCGGGAGACTTCTCGCGCGACGATGGCACTGTCGTGGTCGCCGGCTGGGCGTGCCACGCGGACGACTCGCCCGGTCTGAGAGCCGTTCTGCGCAGGGCGCTCGACGCCGCGTACCCCGGCCAGGCGTACCCGCCGCACGCGGCGGACCTGAACCTCACAGCGGGGTACGCCACGGCTCGCGCCCTCGCGGGCGACGGCTCGCCCGTCATCCTGCGCGCCATCGGGGCGCTCACCCAGGATTCCGAGGTCGGGGCGGCCTTCGCTGCGGCCCTCGCGAAGCGCACGTTGCCCCGGTACGAGCTCCTGAGGCTCGCGACCCACCGCCTGCTGGTGCACGAACCCGCCCTGGCGAGCGCCGTCGACAAGCGGTCGAGGGCCGCCGCGCGGAGGGCGCTCTCCGTCCTCTCCGGCGCGCCGAGAGACCAGTGCTTCCTGCTCGGCGCGGTCGACCGAGGGGAGGGCCGGGAGGGCCCCGAGACAGAGGATCGCTACCTCGCGCTCCTCGAGGTGCTCCTGGAGCGCGTGTTCGGATTGTTGCGCCACACGGACGCCCGAGCGGAGGTGTGGGTGCACACCGAGGGGCGTCACGTCACCGACGGGGCGCTGGCCCGCATGCCCATGATGAGCCGCCACGTCGCGGCGCGGATCCGCCGGGCGGAGCGGTTTCCGTTGTTGCCTCCGATCCCGGGTTCGGTGGACGCGCGAGTGCGCATGATCCCCCACCGCCCCTCCCACCACAAGGCGACCTGTCACCCCGGGGTCGCGCTGGCCGATCTCATCGCCAACCGATGTCATAGGGCGCTGCGTCGTGCCCCCACCTGCCAGTGGCGAGCCCTGGCCGACCAGCTCGACCAGGCGGTCCTGCCACCGTCCAGCACTGCCATGCGCGCCACCGGGAGGCAGCTGCCCTCGGTCGCCGCCGCGGGGCCGGCGCGACGCGCCATCCTTCGAGCGTTCGCGAACGAGCCCGGCCCTCCGCTCGGCGGCGTCGGCTGGGAGACCGACCAGGCAACTGCCTGGATCTCCGCTGCGGAGTCCTTGCGATGAGGCTCGTGACGGCGCTCGACGCCATCCGACACCACCAGGCGCGCCACGTGCACTGGCAGTGCGTCCAGGACCGCCTGAAGCAGATGCGGTCCGCCACCGAAGACAGGCTCCAGCAGGTCTTGATGATGCTCCACTCCAAGGCCGGCACGGGCAAGGATCCCCTCTCGGTTTGTCTCGCGTCTCTGGACCTGGAAGGCGAGGGCTGGGCCGTCGAAGACGCCTCCCCCGAGCTGACGTCCGACCAGCGCGCGAGGCACGAGCACCTGGAGCGCAAGGTGACAGCCTACCTCGGCACGTGCCTCCGGAACAGGGCCACGAGCGAGGGCAGGCGGGCCTCGCGTGGAGATCACGACGTCGCCGAGGCCGCGGGCGCTATCGATCCCGCCCCCGACCTCGGGCAGGTGCTGGAACCGTTGCGCGCCTGCGTTCGCGCGGGGCTCGAGCGCCGCGCCTACCGGGGCATGGAGACGTGGCTCACGAGGTTCGACGAGCTCGTCCGGGCCAAGGGCGGTGATATGTCCATGGCGTCGATCACCATGCGGCGCCTCGTCGCGGACGACCCCACCTTCGAGCCGGTCGGCGCGCTCGCTGCGCCCCTGCTCGCCGAGTCGTCGCCCCGGCCGCTCCGCGAGGCGGCGCGGCTGCTCGATCCGGTCGCGCTCGAGACATGGCTCCGGACAGCGACCAGCGAGGAAGGTCCGCATCGGGCACAGGCCGAGGCGCTGCTGGCTCGGATCGGCGAGGCCCTGCGGTGCGACGCCGGCAAGAAGGCCCGGCAGCGCGTCGACGCCGAGCACACGCGGCTGAGGAAGCTCATCCTCGAGACCGCGGCCTCGCAGCGCCGCGCCGGCGAGATCGACGCCTCCACGGAGGCAGACCTGCGGAGGATGGTGACCGACCTCCTCTGTCAGAGACGCCCGCGTGCCAGCGTCAAGGGGACGGATCGATGAGCAGCGCGAGCTTCTGGGCAGATGACCTCGGCGTCGGCGAGGCCGAGCTGGGGCCGGTCGAGACACACGTCGCGCCGCGACCGGCGGTCGCCGCCGGGCTCGCGGTCGGAGATCGTGCCGTGCTCGGGGTGACCCCCGCGGCGATCGCGCGCGCCCTCGACGGGAAGCCGGAGTTCGCCAGGGTGCCCTCACCCGCGGCGACGGCGCTCGACCTCACGTGGTGGAACCCACGGGTGGGCGTGCTCGTCGTCGAGGGCCAGGACGCGCTCGTCGCCTCGTCGGGCGACGTCGTCGTGCTCGACGATGACCGCGTCGTGCTCGCCTGGGGACGCGGAGACGCCGCCGTCCGCGTGCGGTCGTGCGATCAAGACTTCGTCCTCCGCGTCAGTGACGGGACGCTCTCCTCCTGTCGCCTGGCGCGGGTGCAAACCGCGCCGCCCGCGTGGCTCACCGCGCCGCGCGAGCTCGCCCCCGAGCCTCCCGATCCCGCGATCGCAGCGCCACGGCTCGACGTGATGGTTGCGGGAAGCGTGGTCCCCGACTGGCTGCCCGGTCGGTTCGCCCGCCTGGCAGACTCCGGCGTCCCCGGGTTGGTCGCCGCGGCCGTGGGGATGGTGCTTCGGTTTCACTTGCCGGCCTCTTTCGACCCCTCGTCCTCCGGGCCGACCTCGACGACCCTCCGCGCGCGCGCCTTCGCCGCTGCGCTGGAGGAGCCCGTCGTCGACGCGCTCGTGACGTGGGCGCTCGACGAGGTCGGCGACCTGGAGGACATGTTGTCATTGTTCGATCAGCACCCGGCCGAGGGCGACGAGCTCGGGTCGCTCGCCAGCGGGTTCGTGAGGAGGCGCGACGAGCTCCAGTCGCTCTCCGGGCTGCTCGCGCTGATCGGGCGAGGTCGCGCGCTCGACCACCGGCTCGGGGAGCTCGACGACGAGTCCCTCGCGCGGTACGAGCACTTCCTGCTGCACGTCGCGCCCGACGACCACCTCGACGAGGTGGCCTGGCGGGAGCCCGACGCGTGGTGGGGGCGCCTGTCGTGCGACTGACCGAGCTCGGGACGCTGGCCGAGCACAACCCGCGCGCCCGCAGACTCCTCGCGAGGCTCCGCGAGGCGCCTTGGTGCCACTCAGCCGCGCCTGCCCGCGTGGGAGAGGTGCTGCTCGTCTCCGTGCAGGACGGCGCGCCGCCTCGTGACGAGCTGTGGGTGCTCCGGCCCGCGGGCGACGGGACGCCGCTCTCTGACACCTCCTCGCGCGAGCTGACCGCGCTCCGGGACGTGGCGGCGCGCGACGTGCCGCTGCTCCTGTGCCCGCGCGAGCTGTGGCGACGCCGCGAGTGGAGCGCGACGCTGCTGTACTCGCCCCCGGAGGCCGGCGGCCGAACGGACCACCTCGATGGGCGATCCTACGGCCTCGCGATGGTGCTGGCCCACGCCTCCCTGCTCGTCGGCGTGGCCGCGCCGCCTGACGTCATCGGCTGCGCGGCGGTCGACCCGGACGGCACGCTGGGCCGCGTCGACGGCCTCGCGCGCAAGCTGCAGGTCGTCGCGGACATCGCTGTCGAGGTGCACCGAGTGTTCGTCGCGTCCGAGCAGGCCGCCGAGGCGCGGCACCACTTGTCACGGATCGCGGGCGGCGACGGGGTCGAGGTGGTCCCGTGCGGCACGGCCCGCGAGGCGCTCGCCATCGCGTTCCCTGCCGGCGTCCTCGACGTCGGAGCCGACACCGCAGGCGACCTGTTTCGTCTCGCGCTCGACGGCGCTCCGAAGCTGCTTGGCTGGCAGGCCGTCGTGCGGGCCGCCGAGGCCGTCCTCCGCGGCGCTGACGTCGAGCAGCGTCGGCAGGCGTCGATCGCCCTCGCGATCGCCGCGCGGCACACGGGAGCGAGCAGCCTGCTGGAGCTCCCCGTGGACATCGCGCCGCTCCCGCGCCCGCTGCGCCTCCGCCTGGCGGCGCACGCGCTGCAGTCCGCTTCGGATGGGTACCTGGAGCATCTGCCGGACCGGATGGAGCTTGCCCGAGGGCTGCTCGCGTCGCCGGGCGAGCGTCACGAGGAGGACCTCGCGCTCCTGGGCGCCCTCGGGCGGGCGCACGCCTCGCTCGGACAGTGGGACGACGCGAGAGACGCGCTGACCGACGCGCTCGACGGTTGGCACCAGCTTCACCGCGAGGAGGGCTCGAGCTACGCGCTGTCGGAGTACCTCCGTGTCCTCGGCATCCAGCGAGACTCGGCCTCCCTCCGCGCCGTCGCTCCGCGGTACGTCGACCGCCTCCTGCTCGACCCGCGCGCCCGCGACGACAGTGTGGCGTTCGTGAGATACAACCAGGCGCGCGCGTGGCTGCTGTGCGGGGAGCCTGCGAGGGCGCTCGGCCTGCTCACCGACCGGCTCGTGACCAGCGTCCTGGTCGATGGGATGCGGATGCGCGAGCCGCTCCTCTGGACGGCGCGCGCCCTCGCCGCCCTCGGCGAGACCGAGGGAGCGGAGGGCGTCCACGCGCTCCTCGAAGAGCTGCGCCCCGGCTGCGAGGAGGACGCCCGCGTCCGCACGATGGCGCGTCTCGCGCGCGCCCTGCGGCGCGGAGAGGACCATCGCCCGCACCTCGTCGCCCTCGTCGACGAGGCGCGCGACCGGGAGAGCTGGGCGCAGTTTCGCCGCATCGCCGGCCTCGTCCCGCCCGCGGACGCGAGCGCCACGGTCGCGCAGCGCCTCCTCGACGAGGCTCGCGACTGAAGCAAGCCCTGTCCCTTCGCTGGCGGCCCCACCACAACTGACTGCGCAACGCCCCTCGGCGCCGAGCGCGCTACGTCGAGCTCAGCCCCCGAGCCCGGTGGCGTGGACCATGACGTTCGCGCCCCGCACCTCGACCGAGACGTCGACGATCCGCCGCCTGTCGTCGGGGAACCGCGCGAGCTTCGAGGCGGCGATCTCTCGAACGAGCTGCGACGCCTCCTCGAGCGGGCAACCGCGGGCTTCGCTGAGCTCGGCGGCGAGGTCGTGGAGGTCCTCCTCGCTGCCGAGCGTCGCGTTCCACACCTCGGCGCCGAAGGCCAACCCGCCGCTGAACTCCTCCAGCTCGTGCCTCGCCGGGGGAAAGGGCACGTGGGGCTTCATCACCTCCAACAACGCGTCGGAGAGGCGCCCGCTCCTGCTCCCCGTCGCGACGCCGCGGAGCTCGCCAGATCTTGCGTCGAATTCGGCACGCACGCTGTAGCCGAGCGCCCGCGCCTCCTGCGCCCGCGCCTCGATGCGCTGCTGCTCGCGCGCCGCGGAGCGGGCCGCGCGAGCACCGCGCCGCGCCTCCTGCTCCTCGCGCCGCACCACCTCGATCGACGCGACGCTGACCGGGGCGCTCCGACCGAAACGCTGCCGGTAGAGCGCCTCGACGATCCCCGGGATCGCCGAGACATCGTGGCTCTTGTTCCCGAGCCGCCTGGGGTTCATCCCGAGCTCGCGGGCCATCTGTACCTGCGCATCCGTGAGCCCAAACTTCGAGCGCGCGGCGATCCAGTCCTGCACGCTTGGTCGCACCCGCTCGCGCCTCGCCATCCTCAAGGCTCCTACGCCAACCAACTCCCAGAGCAAAGCGCTCACCTCGGCATCCAGGTCACGAACGGCAGCGAAGCGCGCCGCGCTCGCCCCCAGAGCGCACCCAATCACGAACGGCAGCGAAGCGCGCCGCGAAGGCAGCCACGCACGCCGCGAACGGCAGCGAAGCACGCCGCGAACGGCAGCGAAGCGCGCCGCGAACGGCAGCGAAGCGCGCCGCGCTCTCCGCACCATCCGCCCCAACACACCCCACACACCCCTCCCCCGCCCCCGTCCTGGTGCACACGGGTCGCGATGATCGTGGTCGAGGTCGAGCGAGGTCGGGCGTGCGGTCGCGCGGAGCGGGCTGGTAAGCCCGCGAGCACGCCGCACCCCGACGTCGCGAAGACATCGGCCGCGAGCGCGCGACCCGTGGAGGCGCTGGGAATCGAACCCAGGTCCGAGAGCCCGTCGCCCATGCGTCTACGTGCGTAGTCCGCGAACAGTCTCACCTCGCTCGCGCCCACGGACGGGCCCTCGCGAGGTCAGCGCCTCAGTCGTCTCACCCCGCGCGTGAAGCGCGCCGCGCGGGGCCAGCCAGATCGGTTACGCCCCTCTAGCGAGCTCTGGCAGGCTCGGGAGAGGGACGTTCACGCAGGGGCTCTAAGGCCGCGAGCGCGAAGGGAACCGCGTTGTCGTTCGCAGTTGGGTGTTCCTGGTTGGGATTTACGAGCAGGCCAGGATACTCGGCACGCGACATGGGTCCCGGTGCCCCCGTCGAAGCCGATCGCCCCCGGAAGACTGAGACACATGCGCGACTGTCGTCGCGCATTTTCAAAGAACAGCCACGGCAGCCTAGGTCGTCGCGCGCCGCCGCGCAAGCCCGCGCTCGGCTGGACGCACCTTTCGTTCGACTCAGAACTCCCCGACCAGGTTGAACCGCGGCCCGTGGAACACGTCGGTCGTGCCGAAGTCGACGATGTGCGTCGAGCCGGGCGTCGCGCCGTTCGACGACGCGGACGCCCCGCTCTCGCCCTCCGTCTGCGCGTAGATCAGCTCCGCGCGGTAGAGCGCCTCGCCCGAGACCTTCAGGCGGCTCTTGGGGTTCGAGAACCGGTAGCGCGCGCCGAGGCCGAGCGTCGCGTTCGCCGCCCTCGCGGACTTCTCCCGGAGCTCCTGGCGCGCGCCGTCGGAGAGGCGCGTGTCCTGGTCGACGGTCTGCGCGCTCGGTCGGTTGCGCCGCATGTAGAACGACGTCGGGCCCACGCCGACGTACACGCCGAGATCGAGGAACCACCCGAACGCGTCGGACGGCGGGCTCGCCGCGCGGATCGTCGCCCCGGCGAGGTAGTACTTCGAGGTGATGAGCTGCGGCGCCGACTCGTTGAAGTAGCGGTACGTCTTCGTCTCGGCGTTGGGCGGGTCGGTCGACTCGAGCTCGTAGAGCACGCGGGGCAGCGCGTACTCGTAGTACTTCCCGCCGACGGTGAGCTCCTCGATGTAGTACTTGCTCGCGCTCTCGCCCATCAGGAACGCGAGATCGTAGCCGACGTCGATCTGCCGAAACTGCAGCTGCAGCGGGGCCTCGACGGGTCGCCCGGCGGCGTCGGTGACGGTGCCGCCCTCGGTGCCGTCCGGGTTGAAGCCGACGTAGCTCACCTTGCCCGCGGTGAAGTTGGCGACGCGCACGCTCGTCTTCACGCCGAGCAGCCCGAGCCCGAGATCGAGCGCGTCCGACGCCGCGCCGGTCGCGCCGACCTGCTGCGCGAACGAGCCCTGGTTGTCGACGGAGCCGCCGCTCGAGACGCCGCGGTCGGTCTTCACGCCGAGCGAGAGGTTCCCCGCGTTCGGGAGCTTGATGTAGTCGAACCCGACGTCGAGCCGCGCCGCGAGCAGCATGATGGGCTTCACGTCGTACTTCAGGCCGCGGAGGCGACCGCGGTAGTCCTTGATCTCCTTCGCCTGCTGGCCGCTCTCTCGCTGCTTGTTGGGATCGTACTGGTTCGAGACCGTCGAGAAGATGAAGGCCTCGCCGCCCGCGCGGAGGTTGACGCGGAACGAGTCCTTCGTGACGCCGACGACCTGATCGACGACGCTCTCCTTCAGCTCGAACCCGGGCGTCTGCTCGAGCTCCTGCCGATCGATGCGCGCGAGCGCGCGGGTCATCGCCTCGAGCACCTTCGTCTGGCGCACCATGCGCGAGCGCGCGGCCTCCACGTGCGCGGGGAGCTCGGCGAGCTTCGCCGCGCCCGTCCCCGCCTCGCTCGCGCGCCGACCGCCGCCGCCCTTCACGAGGTCGCGCGTCGCGCGGACGGCCTGCACGAGCACGACGGGCACGATCGCGAGCGCCTCGAGGGTCGCGCGGTACGCCACGGAGACCGCGCGCGTCAGCTCCTTCGCCTGCTTCGGGCTGCCGCGCGTCGCGCCGTCGAGCGCGCGCAGATCCTTGTTCAACGCCTCCTCCGCGGCGTCGAGCTCCTCCTTGGCGGCGCCCCTCGCCTCGCGCGCGACCTTCACCGAGTCGGGCTCGCTGCTCGCGACGGGGCTGGGGTTCCCCCGGGGGAAGGCGCGCGCGTACGCCTGCTCGAACGCGTCGTCGGCCTCCAGGTACGCCTTGATCTTCTGGCCGTGGGCCTCCCAGTGCGCGCCGAGCTCGGGGGCGCCCGACAGCTCACCCATCGCCTCCAGCAGCGACGCGTACTTGCCCTTCTCCGGCGCGGTCGACAGCGCGTGCTCGAGGTGCGCGCGGTACACCTTCGCGACCGGCACCTCGAACGCGACGTCGTCGTACGGGGGCCGCGCGCGCAGCTCGGCCTTCTGCCGCGCGAACTCCGCCGCCGACGGCGCGAGGCCCGCCACCCACGCGTCGCCCGGCGTGTACGGGGTCGAGAGGAGCAGCTTGTCGACGAGCGCCGTCAGCGCGTCGAGATCCTCCGCGCGATCGGCCGCGACGGCGAGGTTCGGCTCCTCGTAGAGGAAGGCGCGCGTCGCCCTCACGTTCTGTGTGTAGCCCGCGCACCCGGTGAGCGAGGCGAGCGCGAGGGCGAGCAGGATCGAGGCGGGGGCGCAGCGGCGCATCCCCGCACGGTACGTCGCCGTCGAGCGGCCGCGCGTGAAATTTGAGTGGACGGTCGCTCAGCGGCGCCTCGGGCGCGCGGGGCGCCGCGCCTTCTGGGTCTTCGACTGCGCCTCCGCGTACGCGCGCCGCTGGCGGGCGAGCTCGAGCCACGGATCGTCCGACGTCGCGCGCGCCTCGAACTCTGCCCACATCGCCGCGGCCGTCTCCCAGCGCTCGCGTCGGTGCTCCGGCAGCTCGCTCGCGCGCGCCTGCGCCGCCGCCCGGAGCGCGTGGTACCAGCTGCGCTCGTAGTCCGGCACGAAGAACACGTTGGGCCCGTCGAAGGCAGACAGCACGGGATCGTCGATCGCGAGCGCGCGCCCCGCCTCCGCGAGCGCCGCCGACAGATCGCCCGTGCGGTCCAGCGTGAGCGCGAGCCCCCAGCGCGCGAGCGGCTCGTCGACGACGAGGATCGCCTCGCGGTAGTCGTCGATCGCGAGCGCGAGCTTGCCGAGCTTCATGTTCGTCTCGGCGCGGTTCGAGAGAGCGATCTGCCGCGCGCGCGGGTGCAGCTGCCGCTCGAGGTACAGATCGTACATCTCGATCTCGCGCTCCGGTTTCCGCGTGCGCGCGAAGGCGAACGCGAGATCGAGGTAGGCGCCCGTCGCCTGCGGGTGGTCGGGGTGCCGCGCGACCGCGGGCGCGAGGACGCGGATGGTCGCGCCGTCGTCGTCGAGCTCATGCAGGACGCGCCCGAGCAGGAACGTGAGCGCGGGCTCGGGCGACGACTCCGCGCCCATCGTCGTCAGCGTCTGCCGGAGCGACTGGAGGAGATCGCGCCGCAGCCGCCGCTGGGTCGGCGTGCGCCCGTCGAAGCCCTCGATCTGATCGAGCATCCGCCGCGCGGTCGCCAGATCGGCCGCGCGCTTCTCTCCGGCCGGATCTCGCGCGTCGTCCCACCGGTCACGCGCCAGCGCCGGGCCCGTGAGGAATGATAGCATCAGGATCGACGGGGCGAGGCGGCGCGCGCGCACGGGGCCAGGAAGATGCCACGGCGCGCGCGTGGGCGGCGCCGCGCGACGCCGGTCGAGAGGTTCTTTTCTGCTTCGCCGAGAAGGGTGTTAGAAAGCTCGCGCCGCGCCGACCAGGGAGCCGCGGCACCGAGGATCGATGCGCTCCACGCCCCACACGCTCATCACGTTGCTCGTCTCCGGCGCCACGCTGTCGCTGTCCGCGCCCGCCTTCGCTCAGCAGCCCGGCTGGGGCGCGCCCCCCGCGGGTGGCGCCGCGCCGCCCCCTGCCGCGCAGCCCGCCCAGCAGCCCGCCCAGCCCGGGTGGGGCTTCTCGGCCAGCACGGCGTCGGGGTTCCAGAGCAGCGCCCCCGCGACGCCTCCGCCGCCCGAGGACGACTACGCCGTCCGCCGCGCCGAGCTGCACCAGGGCACGACGCTCGGCGGGTCCACCGGTCTCATGCGCGTCGCCTCGGCGCAGAGCGCGCCCGTCGGCACGTTCCGCCTGCAGGCGATGTGGGACTACTCCTCCGCGTCCAGCTTCCTCTGCAACGACAGGAGCGTCTGCGCGTCGCAGAAGAGCGACAAGTTCTCGCGCTTCGGCACGAACTTCACCGGCTCGGCGACGGTCGCGAGGTTCCTCGAGACGTACGCGGGCGTGCGCAGCTACGCGACGTCCAACGACCAGGGCAAGCCCGAGCTGCTGCAGGTGCTCGGCGACATGACCCTGGGCCTCAAGTTCTTCCAGCCCGCGGAGCGCTACCGCGCGCTCAGCTTCGCCGGCGACGCGCAGCTGCTCCTCCTGAACGGCTCGGGCAGCGTCGGGCTCAACTCCGGCAGCACGAGCTTCCGCCTCCGCGGCAACGCGACGGTCGATCTGCGCCAGCCCGGCGGCCAGGGCGCGCCGCTGCTCATCCACCTCAACGCCGGGTACAAGTTCGACAACTCCGGCAAGATCGTCAACGACGCCGAGGCGCGGCGCGGCAGGCCCGTCGAGCGCATCGAGCGCTTCGGCCTCGGCATCAACCGCGTCGACTTCGCGGAGCTGGGCATCGCCTTCCAGGGCGTGTTCGCCGGCGGCGAGACGATCAAGCACCTCCAGCCGTTCCTCGAGTACACGATCGACGTCCCTGTCAACCGCCAGGGCTACAAGTGCAACCCGCAGAAGACCTCGTCCGAGGATCTCTGCCTCGGCAAGCAGACGGGCGGCGACAAGTTCAAGGTCTCGCCGTCCCGCCTGACGGCCGGCCTCCGCTTCAACACCTTCATGCCGGGCATCATGTTCACCGTCGCCGGCGATCTCGGCACGAGCGGCACGAGCCGCTTCATCGAGGAGGTGTCGCCGCAGACCCCGTGGACCTTGTGGTTCGGCGCCGGGTTCGCGTTCGACGCCGAGGAGCGCCCGCCGGTCGTCAAGGTGCAGGAGGTCCAGAAGATCGTGCAGTCGGCGCCGCCGCCCTCGCTGGTCGCGAAGGGCACGGTGCACGAGACGGGCAAGACGGAGGGCGTCGCCGGCGCCGTCGTCACGTACCAGGGCCGCGATCTGACCGGCATGGTGACCGACGCCGGCGGCAGGTTCACCACGTCGAACCTCGAGCCCGGCACCTACACCTTCGCGGTGAAGGCCGACGGCTACAAGGACGGCACGTGCACGGTGACGATCGCGGCCCCCGCGCCCGCGAGCGACCCGCTGCCGCCCGGCCAGATGCCGCCGATGGGCACGCCGCCCGCGCCGCTCGGCCAGGTGGTGAGCCCCGTCGACTGCGCGCTCGAGGCGCTGCCGAAGGTCGGGCACCTGCTCGGCCAGGTGGTGCAGGGCGAGGGCGCCGGAGGCGTGGGCGGCGCGGACGTCACGCTGGTCGACGCGGCCGGCAAGGAGCGCACGACGAAGGCCGACAGCAACGGCAACTACCGGTTCGACTCGGTGGCGCCCGGCCCCGTGAAGCTCCACGCGACGCACCCCGACTACCTGGGCGGCCGCGGCGAGGGCACCGTCGAGCCTCGCAAGGACAACCGCGTCGTCGTCTCGATGAACAAGCGCCCGAAGACGTCGAGCATCGTCGTCGGCAAGCGCGAGATCATCATCCGCCAGCAGGTGCGGTTCGAGCGCGACAGCGCGAAGATCCTGAGCGACTCGAGCGTGCTCTTGATGGAGATCGCCGACGCCCTCCAGAAGCACCCCGAGATCAAGCTCGTCGAGATCCAGGGGCACACCGACAACTCTGGTACCGCGCAGCACAACAAGGATCTCAGCGAGCAGCGCGCCGCGGCCGTGAAGGACCGCCTGGTGTCGCTCGGGGTCTCGTCGAGCCGCCTCACGTCGAAGGGCTTTGGCGCCGAGCGCCCCATCGTCCCGAACGTCACGGAGGGCAACCGCGCGCGCAACCGCCGCGTCGCCCTGGTCATCCTCCAGTCTGACAAGTGACGACGGGCGCTGTCCCCGCGCGGAGGGCGTGGCCGATGGCCGCGCTCTTCGCGCTTTGTGGCTGCGCGCACGATCCACCGCAGGCCCCGGCGCCGTCCGCGAGCGTCGCCGGGACGCCCGCGAGCGTCACCGCGCCGGCGGCCTCTGCCCACGCGCCGGCCGCCGCGGGCTCGCAGGCGGCGGCGCCCGCTGACCCCTCTGCGGCGCCCCCCGCGTCGTCGGCGGCGCCCCCCGACCCGGCCCCCCCCGACCCCTCGCTCGTCGCGGCGAAGCACGACAAGCCCGCGGGCGACCCGGAGGAGGGAGACGCGCCGGCCGAGGTCGACCCGAAGAACAAGGCGAAGCCTCCGCTCTCCTCGAAGCACCTGACGTCCGCCGCGCGCGCGCTGTTCCGGGCCGTGAAGGAGGACGAGCCGGGCGTGGCCAAGGGGTTCTTCTTCCCGCGGGAGCCGTTCCTGCCGCTGAAGGACATCAAGAACCCCGGCAAGTACTGGGATCAGCTCTACCGCGTGTACGAGCGGGACATCCATGAGCTGCACAAGCGCCGCGCGAAGGACTGGGACGACGCGGAGTTCGGCTCGTTCGAGCTCGGCTCGGCGCCCACGTGGGTGAAGCCCGGCGAGGAGGCCAACAAGATCGGCTACTACCGGACCTTCAACGGCAAGCTCCGGTACAAGGCGCGCGGCAAGGAGCGGGTGCTCGAGGTGAAGACCATCATCTCGTGGAACCACCGCTGGTACATCACGCACCTCCTGCCGTTCAAGAAGAAGTAGCCGCGGCCGCTGGCCCCTCGGCGGTCCGGCGGCGTTGACATATACCCGTTGCGTTATATTCGAATCGTGTTATATATCTGTCCATGATCGCCGGCCAGCCCCTCGACGCGACGTTGCAGGCGCTCGCAGACCCGACCCGCCGGGCCATCCTGGCGCGCCTGGCCGAGGGCGAGGCGACGGTGGGAGAGCTCGCGCGCCCGTTCTCGATCTCGCAGCCGGCGATCTCGCGCCACGTCAAGGTGCTCCTCGAGGCGGGCCTGATCTCGCAGTCGGTCGACGGCGCGCGCCGCCCGTGCCGCCTGGCGCGCGGCGGCCTCGACGATCTCGACGCCTACCTCTCGACCCTGCGCGCTGCGCTCGACGCGAGCTACCAGCGGCTCGACCGACTCCTCGCACCACGAACCCAGAAGAAGGGACGAGAACAGCCATGAGCCACATGACTTTGACAACCGAAGGAGACTGTGAAGTCGTCGTCAGGCGCAGGTTCGCCGCCAGCCCCCAGGAGGTGTACGACGCGCACCTCGACCCCGAGCTCATCCCGCAGTGGATGACGGGGCCGGACGGCTGGACGATGCCCGTCTGCCGCAACGACGGGCGGGTCGGCGGCCAGCTCCGCTATGAGTGGGCGGGGCCGGAGGGTCAGGGGTTTCACTTGACGGGTGAGCTGCTCGTGCTCGAGCCGGGCCGCCGCATCGTCCACGTGGAGCGCATGTTCCTCCCCGATCCGACGCCCGACAACCGCGTCGAGACGATCTTCGTGCCCGACGGCGAGGGCACCCTGATGACGATGCGCATGACGCTGCCCGACCCGGAGACACGCCGCGCGATGCTCGCCAGCGGCATGGAGCACGGGATGGAAGCCGGCTACGTGCGGCTCGAGGACCGGCTCGCGGGGCGGCGCGGGTGAGCGGCGCACCCGGCGAGGACATCGAGGCCTACAACGCCTCGCAGCCGGCGCCCGCACGCGCCCTCTGCCGCCTGCTCGCGGAGCGGATCGCCGCGGGGCTGCGGGGCGCGGAGGGCAGTGTGGCACGGCGGGCCGGTGTGGTTCCTCGATGGCAACCCCATCGTCGGCTACTGGGTGAGGAAGCGCCACGTGCAGCTGTTGTTCTGGAGCGGCCGTCCTTCGACGAGCCGGGCCTCTCGCCCGAGGGGACCTTCAACATGTATTTCGGGGTCCCTTCGTCGCGCGCGCCGGATTCCTTGCGTCCTTCGGCCGCTTTGGGTGAAACCGTGCTGTTCAAGGCCGCCGAGCTGCGCCTCACCGCCGTCGACCAGCTATCACTTACCGACCTCGGTCGCTGGCTGGGCAAGGCGAAGCGGATCCAGTGGGACTACAAGCACCTCGTCAAGCGAAGAGGCGCGCTCGAGAAGATCGGCGACTGGTAGCGCACGCTGCACACACTCCGCAAGCGCCCCCCGCGCCCCCACTCTCCGCGAGGGGCGCCCCGCCGCGCGCCCGCTCTCCGCCACTCTCCGCGAGGGGCGCCCCGCGCCCCGCCGCGCGCCCGCTCTCTCCCCACCCTCTCCGCTCTCTCCCGCGCCGCGCTGCGTGAGCCGCGGCGCGCCGAGTGGGCGGGAGGGGCGGGAGAGCGAGCGAGGTCGGGCTTCGCCGCGCGCAGGCGTGCTCAGGCACGCCGAGCACGCGAAGCCCGAGATCGCGAAGCTATCGCGCCCCTACCGCCCGCTCGGCTCCGGTGCGTGGATTCGAACCACGATAGGAGGATTCAAAGTCCTCAGTCCTGCCTTTGGACGACACCGGAATGGAGGCGCGCTCTCTATCACGTCGCGACGCCGGCGAGCGCGCGCTCGCGCAGCCAGCGCGCCGTCGCCACCGACAGCGCGAGGCGCTGCTCCGCGCGGCGCATCCCCTCGATCCGCGGCGCCTCGAAGCCCGCCGCCCCGGGGACGTCGACCACGTGCCCCACCTTGCGCCCGAGCGCGACGGTCGTCACGCGCCGCAGATCGATCAGCGCCTCCGGCAGCGCGACGCCGCACGCCCTGGCGCGCCCGAGCGCGTAGAACCCCCACGCCGCGACCACGTCGTCGGCGCGGAAGAACCCGGCGAGCCGCGCGGCGAGCTGCTGGGGGCTGGCGCCGGCGAGCAGCTCCGCCTCCGGGATCCCCGTGTGCCGCGCGGTCAGCGGCGCGAGCGCGTGCGTCGGGCGGACGACCATCCCGACGCGTTCGCCAGTCGCGACGCGCTCGGCGACGAACGAGACGAGCTCGTCGGGCGACTCCGTGAGGCCGCGGTAGGGCCACGCGTTCGCGTCCCCGGCGACGCAGACGAGCCGGTCCCACACGTCCGCGATCTCGGCGATCGCGCGCGGCACGCGGCGGGTCCTCTTCGCGTGGCGCGACGCGCGCACCTCGTGCTTGAACCTCACCTGCGCGTCGATCAGCGCGTCGAACGGCGCGAGCATCGCCGAGAAGCGCTCGTCGTCGTCGAGCACGGAGAGCACGTGCGCGATCGCCTCGATCGTCGAGACGCACTCGGCCGACGGCTCCTTGCGGATGCGATAGCGGCTCGGCGCGGCGGGCGTGAAGGCCACGCGCGGGAGCGCCGCGAGACCGGGGTTCCGCGAGAGGAGCTTCTGCGCCTGCCACCACGTCCCGTCGACCACGAACAACGTGCGCGCCTGGCCGCGCAGCGCCTCGACCGGCGTCGCGTCGTCGCTCGGGAAGAGCAGGCAGGCGTCCGGGCGCGCGGCGAGCTCCTGCACCTCTCGGTCGTCGTCGAAGGTCACGCCGACGTGCCGCGTCGCCCCCTCGACCGAGAGCGCCGCGAGGCGCGCCGTGCCGATCGCGACGAACTCCTCACGCGGGTGCTGCAGCAAGACGAGGCGGCTGCGCGTGGGCAGCCGCGGGATGAGCGCGCACAGGCAGAAGGCCTCGGGCCGAAAGCACCGATAACAGCGCGCGCGCGTGGGCTG
The DNA here is from genome assembly GCA_020849655.1 of Polyangiaceae bacterium. Lineage (GTDB taxonomy): Bacteria > Myxococcota_A > Polyangia > Polyangiales > Polyangiaceae > JADLFU01. The sequence continues at coordinate 43,922 of JADLFU010000008.1, forward strand.
GCTCGCCTCGGGCCTCACCCGCCGAGCCGCTAGCCGACGCCGTGCCGCGCGTCGACTCCCCTTGCGCAGACGGACGAAATGTGTCACCTAATCTCCCGTGGGGCCCCACCTGAGACTCCTGCTGCGCCTGCTCGTCGCGTGCGCGCTGGTGTTCGGGGTGGGCACGTCAGCGCCTCGGGCGCAGGCGCGCGGGGTGGACGGAGTCCTCGGCTGGAGCGCGGCGCGCGCGGTCGTCGACCACGTCGCCGCGCGTCCCCCGCGAGACCCGCACCGCGCCACGCCAGGCGACGCGGTCTCCGGTCTTCCGCCCGCGCCAGTGGCGTTGCCGGCGCGCGTCTCGGCCACATGGGAGCTGGGCGCGCCGACGGGTGAGGAGAGGCGGTCCGAGCGCCGCGCGAGCGCCGCGGTCGCGCGTGGGCCCCCAGCCTGAGCGGCAGCTCCTCCGCTCGGCCCGCGCCGCGTCGACGGCGCACCCACCTACAAGTTTTTTGGAGTCCTCATGAACCAGGAGTCTCAGGCGATCGTGTCCGCGCCGTCGTCGTCCCTCATCCTCCCTCCCGCCGCGCCCCCGGTCGGCCGCGCCCCCGCGTCGCGCGCCGCCGGCTACGGGAGCACGCTCGTCGGCGTGCTGTGCCTGATGGCCGCGGCGCACGGCCTCTCGGAGGAGGTCGCCAGCGCGAACATGGCGGGCGGTTACATCGCGCTCGGCGGCGCGGCGTTCTTCTTCGTCACCGGGTTCCGCCTCTTGCGGGAGCGCACCGTCCAAGCACCCTGATGGGGCAGGTCCCGCTCCTCGACGAGCTTGCGGTCGTCGCGGCCCTCGCGGTCGCGGTGACCGTCATCCTCTCCAGGCTCCGGCTGCCGACGGTCGCGGGGCTGTTGCTCGCAGGGGCGCTGCTCGGCCCCCACGGGCTGCGCCTCGCGACATCGGTGCACGACATCGAGGTGCTCGCCGAGGTCGGCGTGGTGCTGCTGCTGTTCACCATCGGCCTCGAGTTCTCGCTCGCGCGCCTGCGCGACATCTTCCGCCAGGTCGCGCTCGGCGGCTTGCTGCAGGTGGGCCTGACGACCGCCGCGGTCGCGGGCGTCGCGGTGGCGCTCGGGCAGCCGGGCGCGCGCGGCGTGTTCTACGGGTTCGCCTTCGCGCTCTCGAGCACCGCGATCGTTCTACGCGCGCTCGTCGAGCGGCGCGAGCTCGACGCGCCCCACGGCCGCTTCATCGTCGGCGCGCTGATCTTCCAGGATCTCTGCGTCGTGCCGATGGTGCTCATCGTGCCGCTGCTCGCGGCGCCGGGCGGCGCGGGACAGGCGGCGACCGCGATGGCGATCGCGATGGCGAAGGCCGCGGCCGTGGTCGTCGGCACCGTGACCGTCGCGCGGTTCGTCGTGCCGAAGGTGCTCGGCTGGGTCGACGCGAGCGGCAGCCGCGAGGTGTTCCTGCTCGCGATCCTCGGCCTGTGCATCGGCACCGCGTGGCTCACATCGCTCGCGGGGCTGTCGCTCGCGCTCGGGGCGTTCCTCGGCGGGATGGTGGTCGCCGACACCGAGTACCACCACCGCGCGATGGGCGACATGCTGCCGCTCCGCGACGCGTTCGTCAGCGTGTTCTTCGTCTCGCTCGGCATGCTGTTCGATCCGCGCGTCGTGCTCCAGCAGCCGCTGCTCGTGCTGGCGCTCCTCTTCGGGTTCCTGGTCGCGAAGGCGGCGATCGCGACGGTCGCGGCGCTCGCGATGCGGTTCCCGGCGCGGGTCGCGTGGCTCGCGGGCGTCGGGCTCGCGCAGTTCGGCGAGTTCGGGTTCGTGCTCACGCGGCTCGCGCAGTCGAGCGGCGTCATCGACGAGGCGGCGGCCGCGCCCCTGCTCGCCGCGGGCATCGGCTCGATGTTCCTCACGCCGCTGCTCGTGCGCGCGGCGCCCCACGTGACGGCCGGCGAGCGCCTGCTCGCGCCGCTCGAGCGCCTGATCGGCGTCCGCAGCATCGACGAGGCCGACGAGGGGCACGAGGTGCTCGACGATCACGTCGTCGTCGTGGGGTTCGGCCTCGCCGGGCGCTTCGCCGCGCAGACGCTCCGCGCGTGCGACGTGCGCTTCGTGGTGATGGAGCTGAACTCGGAGAACGTGCGCGCGGGCAAGGAGCTGGGCATGCCGGTGTTCTACGGCGACGCGACCAGCGAGGAGGCGCTGCGGCACGCGCACCTCGAGCACGCGCGGCTCGTCGTGCTGCTCATCAACGATCCCAAGGCGGCGGAGCGCGTCGTCGACACCGTGCGCCGCGTGAACCCCGCCGTGCCCGTGCTGATGCGGGCGCGCTACCTGCGCGAGCGCTCGCGGCTCGTCGAGCTCGGCGCGCGCGACGTCGTCGCGGAGGAGGTCGAGGGCGCGGTCGAGATCATCTCGAGGATGCTGCGCGCGGTCGAGGTGCCCCGCAACGTCATCGACGCGCGCATCGAGGGCGTGCGCGCGGAGTCGCAGGCGTCCACGCGCGAGCCGACGGTGCCGCGCAGCCGCCTCGGCGACGTGCGCGCGCTCGAGGGCCTGAAGATCGAGTCGGCGCTCGTGCTGCCCACGAGCTCGGTCGCGGGCGCGTCGCCGATGTCGCTCCAGCTCCGGTCGACCACGGGCGCGCTCGTCGTCGGCGTGCGGCGCGGCGACGTGCTGCTCGAGAAGCCCGATCCGGCCGTGCCGTTCGAGCCCGGTGACGTCGTGTACTTCGTCGGCACGCGCGAGGCCATCACCGCCACGATGCCGATGTTCGGCGCGCCCGACGCGGAGACGTTACGCGGGCCGCCGCGCGTCGAGGTTCAGCCGGACGTAGTCGAGCTCCCAGGGCGGCACGTCGCTCGCGGCGGCGTCGGCGAGCGCGTCCACGTACGCCGCGCGCGCGGGCTCGTCGGGCAGCGCCGCGAGCTCGTGGCGCACCACGACGTTTCTAACAAATTCAACGAACGCCCCGCGCGACGCGAAGGGCGTGGGCTCCGGGGAGAGCCAGACCTCGACGTCGACGAACCCGGCATCGGAGAGCCGCGCGCGCGTGTCGGCGACGGACGCGAAGAGGTGCGGCGGGACGTACGTCGCGAGCCACGGCGCGAACGCGGGCGCCCCGTCGAGCTCACGCGCCCTGCCGTAGAGCCGGTCGAGGTTCCCCTCGCCGCCGCACTGCGCGACGAGCCGCCCGCCCGGTCGCAGCGCGCGGATCAGCTCGCCGAAGAGCGACGCGTGGTCGGTGATCCAGTGAAAGGTCGCGGTGCTGACGATGGCGTCGAGGTCGCGGAGGCCGAGCGAGAGCGCGTCGCCCACCCGCAGCGACAGCCTCGCGTCGAACTCGGGCAGGAGCGCGGCGCGCGCGGCCTCGACCATCGAGGGAGACACGTCCACCCCTGTGACCGACGCCGACGGGAAGCGCGTCAACAGCTCGCGCGTCACGCGGCCCGAGCCGCACCCGAGGTCGAGCACGCGCGCGGGGCCGTCGAGCGAGAGGCGCTCGAGCACCCGCTTGCCCCACGCGTGCTGCGGCGCGGACACCGCCTCGTACGCGGCGCCGCTCCACCCGACGCGCGCGTCGCGCGAGCTCACGCGAGCGCGACCCCCCAGCTGCCGAGCACGAGCGCCGCGGCCGCCGCCCCCGCGAGCACCTGCGCCGACGCGGGCACCCTCCGCCCGAAGCGCTCGTGCGGCACCGCGACCGCCAGGCCCACGACGAAGCCCGCGACGAGGCCGTACAGGTGCGCGAACAGATCGCTGCTCGGGCTCGCGCCGATGGTGCCGAGCAAGGTCGCGGCCCCGAGCACCGGCGCGAGCAGCCCGCGCGCCCCGCCGCGGAGCCCGTTGCGGACGAGCTGCACCGCCGCGAGCACGCCGATCGCCGCGAGCACCGCCGTCGACGCGCCGATCGAGAGGTGCGCGCCGCGGTGGTGCACGGCGTTGAGCACGTTGCCGAGCGCGCCCGACGTGACGACGGCGAGCGTGCCGAGGCCGACGCCGAGCCGCTGGTGCACGACCGCGAACAGCACGCCGCCGAAGACCGCGTTGCCGAGCACGTGCGCGGAGTCGCTGTGGAGCGTGAGCGCGGTCACGGCCTTCCACGAGGCGCCGCCGAGGATGGCCGAGGCGTCGGCCGCGCCGACCTGGAAATAGCGGCTGCCGTGCGACGCAGGGCCGGTGACGCCGTAGAACGCGACGAGCATCGCGACGAGCGCCGCGGCCCACCACGGAGACGCGTCGTACCGGGCCCGGTCGCGCGGGACGGGCGCGCGGCTGGGGGCGTTCTCCGTCTCGTACGTGCGCAGCGTGGAGAGCGCGCGCTCGACCTCGAGGGTCGCGACGCGCACGCCGAACGCGCCGTCGGGCAGCCGCACGACGTCGGCGTCGAGACCGACCGACGAGAGCACGAAGCGCCACTCGTCCGCCTTGCGCGCCGAAGGCGTCGGCGCGATCACCGACAGCGGGTGGGTCGAGGGCGGAGCGGGCACGAGCCGGGGGCTCGCGAGGGGGGCGGCGAGCAAGGTCGACCCAAGCTGAGGACGCGCCGCGCCGTTGTCAACGCGCGCGGTCGGAGCTGGTAGAGGCCCCCGACGCGTGGAGCCCCGGCGCCCCCTCGATCTGCCGCTCGTCGCGCTGTCGCTCGCGCTCTCGCTCGCGATCCTCGCGTCGCCGCTGCTCCCCGCGATCGATCTGCCCGAGCACGTCGCGCTCGCCGTGCAGCTGCGGCGGCTGTGGGACGGAGATCCGGGCGCGTCCGCGCTCTACGCGACGAACGTGTGGAGCGACAACGGCGGCCTGCACGTCGCGGTCGCGGCGCTGTCGTACGTGATGCCGGCGCCGATGGCGACGAGGGCGCTGCTCGCCCTGCATCCGCCGCTGCTAGCGCTCGGGGTCTCGCGCGTGCTCGCGGCCACCGGCGCGCCCGCCTGGCGCGCGCGCCTGGTCGTGACGACGGTGTTCGGCTTCTCGTTCGCGTGGGGGTTCGCGAACTTCGTGCTCGGCACCGCGGTCGCGTGGAACCTCCTCGCGTCGCTGCTCCTGCAGCTCGAGCGGCCCACGTGGCGGCGCGCAGCGGGGCTCGCCGCCCTCTCTGCGCTGCTCGGCCTCGTGCACGTGATGGCGACGCTCCTCCTCTGCGTGACCGCGCTCGCCGTGGGCCTCGAGCACCTCGCGCGTCACGGCGTGAGGCGCGCGCCCGCCGTCGCGCTCGCGGGGGCGCCGCTGTGGGTCGGACCCGTGTGGGATTTGTTGGTCACGCGCGCGCACCTCGCCCACGCGCCCGCGTCGTACACCTCGCCCGCGGCGGCGCCCGAGTTCGGCCCGCTCCGCAAGCTCGGCATGCTCGGCGCGCACGTCTCCGGCGCGTGGGGCAGCTACGCGGACACGGCGATCGCGTGGGTCGTGCTCGGGGGCGTCGGCGCGCTCGTCGCGTGGCGCTGGCGCGGGGTGAAGCTCTGGGCGCCGCTCCTCGTCGCCGCGCTCGGGTACTGGCTCGTGCCGCCGGTGTTCTTGAACACGCACCTCGTGTTCCAGCGGCTCGCGTGCTGGATCGTGCTCGGCCTGCTGGTCGCCTGGCCCGACGCGCCGCCCCGGTGGGAGGCGCGCCTGCCGGCCTGGTCGAGCGCGCTCTCGGCGCTGTCGGTCGCGACGGCGCTCGCGCACCTCGTGTGGTTCGCGGCGGAGACGCGCCCCGCGCTCGCCCTCGCGCGCCAGGCCCCGCCCTCTGCGCGCGTGACCGGCGTGATCGAGCGCGCGAGGACGTCGTCGGTGCGGGTGGCCGCCCTCGCGCACGCGGCCGCGCTGCTCGTGCCGGAGGGCGCGCTCGACGAGGCGTTCTCGTTCGGGAGGTTCCTCAGCATGCCGGTCACGTACCGGCCGGGCGCCACCGTCGCGCCGCCGACCCCGACGTGGGAGCACGGCGTGGGCGCGTACCAGCCCGAGAGCGCGCTCGCGCGGCGCTTCCCGTTCGTCGTCGTGCGGCTCCGCGACGCGAGGGAGCCGACCGAGAGCGCCGTCGCGCGGATCTTCCGCGAGCGCGAGGTGAAGGTGCTCGCGCGAGAGGAGGACTGGCTGCTGGTCGACGCGCGCTAGCGACGCCGCCGCGCGACGCGCAGGACGAGCTCCAGATCGGCGCGGCCGAGCTCGCGCGTCACGACGAGCGCCGCGAGGTAGGCCGCGCCCACGATCGCCGCGAGCGCGAGCGCGACGATCTTGCCCTGCCACCCGAGCGCCGCGGGGATCGCGCCCGCGAGGCCGCCCGCTAGGAGCACCCGCGCGAGCGTCCACGGCGAGACCAGCGCGCCCGCCACCCGCCAGACCGCGACGGCGCCCGAGGCGGCGGCGACGAGCAGCGCGGCGGACGTCGCCCAGGCGGCGCGCTCGGCGAGCGCCGCGCCCTGCCCTGCGCCAGGGACGATCGCCCAGCTCGCGGCCACGACGAGGCCCGTCGCGACGGCGTTGAGCGCCATCGACCAGCGCTCGCGGTGCAGGCTCGACAGCACCGTCGCGAACACCCCGTAGAGCGCGAACGCGCCCTGTCCGAGCGCGAGCACGCGCAGGCAGCGCCCGCCCGGCTCGGCGATCTCCGGCTTGAACGCGAGGGACAGGAGGAGCGGACCGAGCCCCGCGATGACGGCCACCATCGCGCCGCCGATCACGAGCGACAGCCGCAGGCCCGTGCGCACGTACGTCTTGACCGCCTCGGCGTCGCCGTCCGCGTGCGCCCGCGCGAGCAGCGGGAAGAGGATGAACGTCACGCTGAGGAGCAGCTGGTACGGCAGGAACGCGAACAGCTGGCACGCCCGGTACACGCCGACGGTGCGGTCGGCGGCGAGCGCCGCCTCGACCCCGAGGAGACCGTCGGCCGCGGCGCGCTCCGACGCGAAGTAGCGGAGCAGCGTGATGTCGCTCTGCATCAGCATGTTGAGGAAGAGCTGCGCGAGCGCGAGCGGCCAGAGCAGCCGCAAGTACTCGGACAGCGCCGGCCCGCCGGGCCCTCGTCGCCCGAGCCCCGCGACCGCCGCGGCGATCGGGACGATCGAGAGCGCGGCGAGCGCGAACCCCGAGACGGCGCCGAGCGGCGCCGCGCCCGAGGACGCGAAGAGGTACGCGCCGCCGAGCATCGTCACGGTGCGCAGCGTCGCGTACCCGACGTCGAGCGCGGCCTGCGCGAGGAACCGCCGGCGGCCGTTCAGCGCGCCGACGAGCGGCGTGTACAGGCAGTACCCGAACACGATGAGCGCGGCGACGCGCGCGTGGGCGGCCACGTGCGGCGCGCCCGACGCCCGCGCGACCATCGGCGCGAACACGGCGAAGAGGCCCGCGATCGGCAGCGCGAGCGCGGCGTGGATCGACAGCGTCCGCCGCTGCGCGCCGTCGAGCTCACCGGAGCTCGCCTCCGCGACGGTGCGGCTCGTGCCCTGGATGCTGGACGAGATGACGACGTTGTCGGCGACGTTCGCGATCGCCATCACGCTCGAGTACGCGCCGTAGCCGTCCGCGCCGAGCAGCCGGCCGAGCAGCGTCTGCTGCACGAACCCGATGAGGATGAAGTACGCCTTCGCGCCCGCGATCGCGAGCCCCCCGCGGCCTGCGCTCGCCGGGGCGTCACCGGGCTTGTCGTCGCTCATCCGGCGCTCCGATACCCGAAACCGTCCCCTCGGGGAAACTGTCCGACGTCGCGCGGAGGTAGCGACGCCCCCGCGACGTCCCGCTATCCTGCCCCCGTGCGCCTGCTTCGTCCCTCGCTCGCCCTCTCGCTCGTCTCGCTGTCCCTGTCCGCCGTCGCTTGCGGGTTCTCCACGGAGGGCACCGCCGCCGACGGTGACGCGCTCTCGGGCCACGCCGGCTTCGTCGGCGGCACCTCCGGCGCGGGCGGCAAGGCCCAGGGCGGGCAAGCAGGCAAGGCCCAGGGGGGCGCCGGTCAGGCGCAGGGTGGCAAGGCCCAGGCAGGAGGCGGTCAGGCACAGGGAGGAGGCGGCCAGACGCAAGGAGGCGGCGGTCAGGCGCAGGGCGGCAAGGCCCAGGGAGGAGGCGGGGCGAGCGGCCAGGGCGGCGCGGGCAAGGCGGGCGCAGGCGGCACCGCCGGCAAGGACTGCACCACGAGCGCACAGTGCGACGACGGCTCTCCGTGCACCTCGGACACCTGCGTCGCGGGGCACTGCAGCAACCAGCCCTACCTCAACCCGTCATGCTCCGACGGCAACGCGTGCAACGGCAAGGAGCTCTGCGACGTCTCCGGCCAGTGCCTGAAGGGCACGCCGATCGCCACCTCCGACAACCAGCCGTGCACGGTCGACGTGTGCGATCCGGCGACCGGGATCGTCACGCACACCCCCGTCGACCTCGACGACGGCAACCCCTGCACCGCCGACGCGTGCGATCCGGCCACCGGCAAGATCACCCACGTCTCGATCGTCGACGACAAGAACGCCTGCACCGCCGACACCTGCGTGCCCGTGATCGGCCCCGTGCACACCGCGATCAACCCCGGCGACGGGAACCCCTGCACCATCGACACGTGCGATCCGAAGACGGGCGTCGCCAACACCGCCATCCCGAACTGCCTCGGCTGCCAGACGGACGCGGACTGCGACGACGGCAACCGCTGCCACACGCACGTCTGCGATCCGGTGAAGAAGACCTGCACCATCGCCGACAAGCCCCTCGGCGCGGCGTGCGACGACAACACGGTGTGCAACGGCGCCGAGAAGTGCGACGCGAAGGGCACGTGCAAGGTGGGGACGCCGCTGAAGATCGACGACGGCGACGCGTGCACCGCCGACAGCTGCCACCCGGTCGACGGCGTGCGCCACGTCGCCGTGCCCGTCGACGACGGCAACGCGTGCACGGCCGACGCGTGCGACAAGGTCCTCGGCGTCACGCACACGGTCCTGTCGATCGACGACGGCAACAGCTGCACCGCCGACTCGTGCAGCAACCCGGGGGGCATCAAGCACGACCCCATTCCCGGCTGCGCGGGCTGCACCGGCGCCGGCGACTGCGCCGACAAGGTGTGCAACACCAAGGCCTGCGTCACGAAGCAGTGCGTCTACACCCCCGTCGCCGACGGCGCGTCGTGCGCCGACGGGACAGTGTGCAACGGCGCGGAGAAGTGCCAGGCCGGCGCCTGCAAGCCGGGTGCGCCGCCCGCGGTCGACGACGCCAACAAGTGCACGGTCGACACCTGCGACCCCGTCACGGGCGTCAAGCACACGCCCGTCGCGCTGGACGATCAGGACGTGTGCACGACGGACGCCTGCACCCCGGCGGGCGGGGTGACGCACACGCCGGTCTCGGTCGACGACGGCGACGCGTGCACGACCGACGCCTGCCACCCCACCAGCGGGCCGAGCCACACGCCCGTCGTCATCACCGACAACGATCCTTGCACCACCGACGCCTGCGACCCGGCGACCGGCGCCATCACGCACCTCGCGATCTCGGGCTGCAAGGCCTGCAGCGCGGCCAGCGACTGCGAGGACGACAACCCGTGCACCACCGACAGCTGCGAGGGCACCGGCACCTGCTTGAACGCCCCGGTCACGGTGAGCACCGCCTGCGACGACGGCGACGCGTGCACGACGGGCGAGGCGTGCACGATGGCGGGGCTGTGCGCGGGCGGCGCGCCCGTCGTGTGCGCCGAGCCGAAGTGTGATGCTGGCGGCCTCATCACCGAGCAGTGCGGCAAGACGACGGGCTGCGTGGCGTCCACCACCTCCTGCGACACGCTGGCGTGCAACTCCACGGCCTCGCCGCAGGCGTGCTTGCTCGCGTGCACGGTCGACACCGACGCCGAGTGCGCGGACCCCGCCTCCCAGTGGTGCCAGGACGGCGTCACTTGCATCGCCAAGGGCGGGGTGGGCGCCAGCTGCACCAAGGCCATCGAGTGCACGAGCGGCCAGTGCGACCTCGGTTCGACGCCGTCCGTGTGCCTCTGAGCGGTGCGCCTCTCGCAGCTCCCGCCGCCTCGACCTGGAGAGCTCCTCGTCGTCGTCGGCCCGACGGCGTCGGGCAAGAGCGCGCTCGCGGTGGAGCTCGCCCTGCTCCACGACGCCGAGATCGTCGGCGCCGACAGCGTGCAGGTGTACCGGCGGTTCGACAGGGGCAGCGGCAAGCCGGGCGTCGAGGAGCTGTCGCGCGTCCGGCACCACCTCATCGACGTCGCGGACGCGAAGGCGCCGCTCGACGCCGCCGCGTTCGTCGCGCTCGCGGACGCGGCCATCGCCGACGCGCGCGGGCGCGGCAAGGCCGTCGTCGTCTGCGGCGGCAGCTTCCTCTGGGTGCGCGCGCTCCTCTTCGGCCTCGCGGACGGGCTGCCGCGCGATCAGGCCGTCCGCGAGCGGCACGAGGAGGAGGCGCGCCTGGACGGGCGCGAGGCGCTCCACGCGCGCCTGCGGGAGGTCGATCCGGCCGCGGCGGCGCGCCTTCACCCGAACGATCTCCTGCGCGTCTCGCGCGCCCTCGAGGTGTTCGAGCTGACCGGCCGGACGCTCAGCGACGCGCAGGCCGCGCACGGGTTCACGACCGCGCGCCACGCGCACAGGCTGGTCGCGCTCGGGCGCGCGCGGGCCGAGCTCGAGCGGCGCATCTCGGAGCGCACGCGGGGGTTCCTCGCGAGCGGGCTCGTCGAGGAGGTGCGCGCGCTCGTCTCGGACGGCTATGGTGACACCCGCGCGATGGGCTCCGTGGGGTACCGGCAGGTGAAGCAGCACGTCGACGGCGCGCTCCCGGCCGAGGCGCTCGCCGACGAGATCGATCGGGCGACGCGCGTGTTCGTCCGGCGGCAGCGCACGTGGCTCCGGGACGAGCAGGTGACCTTGGTCGAGCCATGACGCCGCGCTCGCTCGTCGCCGCGCTCGGGTGCGTCGTGTCGTGCGGGGGCGCAGCAGCAGAGCCCCCCGCGACGAGCGCGGGCGGCGCCGCAGGATCGAGCGGCGCGAGCGCGGGTGGAGCCGCGAGCGGGGGCGCGGCCGGTGCTGGCGCGGCCGGTGCTGGCGCAGCCGGTGCCGGGGCGGCCGGGGCGGGCGCAGCCGCTGGCGGCGCGGGAGGCGCGGCCGCGGGCGGCGCTGCTGCGGGAGGATCGGCGGGCAGCCCAGCGTCGCCCGGCAAGGACGCGCTCTCCCCTGATTTTCGCGCGTGGCTCGACGGCCACGGCTACGCGGCAGAGGACTTCGCGCGTGACGCGCTGCCCGGCGGCGCGTTCGGGGGCTGCGACGTCGGCGGCGCTCCGACGCGCGAGCCCGTGGTGCTCGTGCACGGCAACTCCGATCGCGCGCTCGGCGGGCCCGCGCACGGCTTCACCGCGACCCGGGATCACCTGCTCCTGCACGGGTATCGACCGTGCGAGCTGTACGCGACGACGTGGGGCCCGGCCGACGCGTCGCAGGCTTCGTCGCAGGACCACGCGCGCGCCACGGTGCTGCGCGTCCGCAGGTTCGTCGAGGCGGTGCTCGGCTACACCGGCGCGGCGCGCGTCGACGTCATCGCCCACTCGATGGGCGTCACGCTCGCGCGCCTCGCGATCCAGGGCGGTCCCGCCGCCGACGCGGCCGGGGCGTACGAGGTCGGCCCCGGGCTCGGCGCGCGCGTCGACGCGTTCATCGGGATCGCGGGCGCGAACCGGGGCCTGACCGCGTGCTTCTCGAGCTCGTCGCTGCCGACCTGCGGCAAGATCGCCGGGCTCTACCCGGGCGCGCTGGTCGGCGTCGCGGTCACCGGGCGCTCGAAGCTGCTCGACACGCTCGACGCCTCGCCGCACGACGAGGGCGCGCGCGTGCACTCCATCTGGTCGCCCGACGACGAGCTCATCGGGTTCGGCGGCGTGGTGTGGGGGCAGCCGACGTCGCGCATCCCCGCAGCGGACGCGGACCACCAGCTGCCGGGCCTCGGGCACCTCGCGCTGAAGGACGAGACCGTCGAGCTGCAGCGCGCGCTGCTCGAGCCGTAACGCGATCGAGAGGCCGCCGTCGGCGATCTTCGCGCCGCACGTGCCGCACTCCTCGGGCACGTGATCCTTGTGGTACGTCTCGCCGCACGACAGGCAGAGGCGCGCGTCCTCCTCGTACGTGATCGGCGCGCCGCTCTCCTTGCAGCGGCGGCCCGCGATCTGCGGCGGCGGCACCTCGACCACCTCGCCCGCGCCGCTCGGCGGCTCGCCGATCTGGCGCCGCTCGGCCTCCGTGAGCTTCACCACGTCCTCGACCCGCGAGAGCGCCTCGTCCAGGATCCACGGCGCGGCGGCCGGGTGGTCCTCGACGCGCAGCTTGATCTCGGTGTTCTTCGCGGCGACGGTGAGCACGCCCGCCGCGAGCGAGATCTTCTTCACGTCGCACCAGTAGATGCGGCGCGCGGCGCCCGTCGCGTCGAGCTCGGCCACGCCGCCGTCGCCGACGCCGATCTCGCGCGGCGTCTCGGGGAACGTGAGCACGAGCGCGGCAAGGATGAGCGCGCCCGCGCCGAGGATGTACGAGCCATGCGGCATCGGGCCGTCGGCGGTCGCGATGATCTGCTGACGAAACTGCGCGTACACGCCCGCGCCGAGCACCAGCGCCCCCACCGCGCCCGCGCCGAGGAACAGCTTGCGGCGACCCGTCATCACGGGCGCGAACCAGCGCTCCTGACGGACGGCGGCGGCCTTCTTCTTCTTCTTCTTCTTCTTCTCGGGCTCGCTCATCGTGTCGCTCGCCCGTCTATCACGGCCAGGACGCGCCGCGTGTCGCGAACTTGGCCGCCGCGCGCCCGTGGTAGGCGTCCCGGCCGCGCCCATGCACGAGTCCGAGAAGCGCCTGCCGAGGTTCCTGCACGCCCTCGGGCTGCTCCAGTTTCGCCGCCCATGGCTGCTCATCGCCGTCGCCCTCGTCTCGCTCGTCCCCGCCGCGTGGGCCGCGAGCGGCCTGACGTACAAGGAGGACTTCGCCGAGCTGTTGCCCGACAACAAGCCGAGCGTGATCGAGGCGCGCCGCGTCTCGCAGCACCTCGCCGGCGACCGCACGCTCACCGTGGTCGCCACCACGAAGACCCGCAACGACAAGGCGCTGCAGGGCTTCGTCGACGCGCTCGTGCCGCACCTGACGGCGCTCGGCCCCGACTGGGTCGGCCGCGTCGACTCCGGCGTCAGCGCGACCAAGCAGTTCTTCGAGGACAACAAGCTCCTCTACGCGAAGACGGAGGATCTCCAGAAGGCCCACGACGAGATCCTCGAGCGCTACGACTACGAGGTCGCGAAGGCGCAGGGGCAGCTGCTCGACGACAGCGATCCGCCTCCGCCCATCACCGCCAAGTCGATCAAGCGGCGCCTGCGGGGCGAGAAGGACGCGGCCGGCAACGAGCAGCGCCACGACGACGCGCCCGCCGGCAAGGACGCGCCCCCGGGCAAGGACGCGCCCGCCGACAAGTACCCCAACGGCTACTACCAGAACCAGGACGGCACCCTCATCGCCGTGCTCGTGCGCACGAGCGTCTCCGGCACGAAGCGCACCGAGGAGCTGAAGGCGCGCGTCGCCGAGGCCGTCGCCGCGACGCACCCCGAGCGCTTCGCCCCGGACCTCGAGGTCCACTACACCGGCGGCGTCATCACCGGCGCCGAGGAGTACAACGCCATCATCCGCGATCTCTCCGAGGTCGGCGCGGCGGGCGTCATCGGCGTCCTCCTGTCGGTGTTCCTGTTCTTCCTGCGGGTGCGCGTCGTGTTCACGATGGGGGCGACGCTGCTCGTCGGGCTGCTGTGGACGTTCGGCCTCACGCGCTTCACGATCGGCTACCTCAACAGCGCGACCGGGTTCCTCGTCAGCATCATCGCGGGCAACGGCATCAACTACGCCATCATGTACATGGCGCGGTACATCGAGGCGCGCCGCGACGACGGCCTCGGCGTACAGGACGCCATCCTGCGCGCGCACCGCGACTCGTGGATCCCGACGCTCGCGTCGAGCGCGACGGCGATGCTCGCCTACGGGTCGCTCGCGCTCACCGATTTCCGTGGGTTCAAGCACTTCGGCGTCATCGGCGGCTACGGGATGATCCTCTGCTGGATCGTCACCTACCTCTTCACCCCGGCCATCCTCGCCGCCTCCGAGCGCGTGGTGCCCTCGTTCAAGGGCGAGGGGAAGCAGGCGACCAAGCAGCGCGGGTACTACGGCGTCGTCTTCGAGAAGCTCGCGTACGCCGCGCCGCGCACGCTGGTGGCCGCGGGTGCGGCCATGACGCTCGCGAGCCTCGCCCTGTCGGTGCAGTACTTCCGCGCCGACCCGATGGAGTACGACATGCGGAACGTCCGCAACGAGCGCACGACGAAGACCTCGGCGGGCGTGCTCTCGCAGCGGGTCGACGAGGTCGTCGGGCGGCTCGGGCAGGACGGCCTCGCCATCCTCGCGGACCGCGTCGATCAGGTGCCGCTCCTCGAGGCCGAGCTCGAGCGCCGACGCGCCGCCGCCCCGAAGGACGCGAAGCCGTTCGAGAAGGTCGTCACGATCTACTCGCTCCTGCCGACCGACCAGGCGAAGAAGGCGACGCTCATCAACGAGATCCGCGACCGCATCCTCCGCGCGAAGCGCCGCGACTGGATCTCGGCGAAGGACTGGGCCGAGCTCGAGCCCAACCTCCCGAAGGACGCGGTCAAGCCGCTCGGCATCGTCGATCTGCCGGAGCAGGTCGCGCGCTCGTTCACCGAGAAGGACGGCACGCGCGGCCGCATCGTCTACATCGTGCCCGCCGAGCACGAGAGCGTGTGGGACGCGAAGTACCTCATCCGCTGGGCCGCGAGCTTCCGCACGACGAAGCTGCCCAGCGGGGAGATCATCCAGGGCTCGGGGCAGAGCGTGATCTTCGCCGACATGATCCAGACGATCGGCGAGGACGCACCCAAGGCGATCGTCGCGTGCTCCCTCGGGTCGATCCTGATCATCCTCGTCGCGTTCCGCGGGCACGTGCACTCGCTCGGGGTCTTCGTGCCCTGGCTGATCGGCATCGCGGGGCTCGTCGCCTTCCTCCAGCTGAAGGGCATCAAACTGAACTTTCTCAACTTCGTCGCGCTGCCCATCACGATCGGGATCGGGGCGGAGTACGCGCACAACCTGATGCAGCGCTACCGCGTCGAGGGCCCGGAGAACCTCCACCGGGTCATCACCGAGACGGGCGGCGCGGTCGTGCTCTGCTCGCTCACCACCGCGATCGGGTACCTCGCGCTGCTGCTCTCCATCAACCGCGGCATCGTGAGCTTCGGCCTCGCGGCGGCGGCGGGCGAGGTGACCTGCGTGGTCGCGGCGGTGCTGCTCCTGCCGGCGTTCCTCGTGTGGCGCGCGGGCGCGACCCGCCCGCCGGAAAGATGATAGGTTTCGCGCCGTGCTGACCGCCATCCTCCTCGACGACGCCGCGTGGACCCAGGTGGGCGAGGCCCGCCACCAGGAGTGGCGCCTCGCCATCCGCGAGATCCTCGACGAGCACGTGTTCCGCGTCGACCACGACCGCTGGCTGCTGCGCCTCTCGTGGACCGACGCCGCGCTCTCGGTGCGCTGCGAGTCGCCCGGCGCCGGCGTTTTCGCCGAGGTCTCGGTGCCGCGTGGCGAGCTCGATCCGCTCGTCCGCGACTACGCGGAGATCTGCCGCGAGCTGTCCACGCTCGACGCGGGCCCCGTCGACACGAAGAAGCTGACGGTGCTCGACCAGGCGAAGCGCGACGCGCACGACACCGCCGGCAAGCTGCTCGCGCGTCACCTCGACGCCGTCGGCCCGACGCACGACACCGCGCGCAAGCTGTTCACGCTGCTGGTCGTCCTCTGGGTCGACACCACGCAGCTCAGCATCCTCCTCCGCCCCCACGGGGTCTGACCCGCGCCGCATCCCGCGGACGGGCGCGCTGGCGGGGTTCGCGTGCTCGCCGTACTTGTGTACGGCGGCGCGCGACGCCCGCCGCCTGCGCATCCCGCCGCGGGCGCGGACGCGGGTCAGACGCGGCGACGATCCGGGGGGCGGACGATCGGGGGCGGACGTGGGTCGGCGGCGACGATCGGGGGGCGCGCGCAGCCGTACTTGTGTACGGCTGCGCGCGACGAACCCCGCCATCGCATCCCGCCGCGGGCGCGGACGCGGGTCAGACGCGGCGACGCTCCGGGGCGCGGACGATCGGGGGGCGGACGTGGGTCAGACGGGGCGACGATCGGGGGGCGAGCGCAGCCGTGCTCGTGTACGGCTGCGCGCGGCGAACCCCGCGAGCGTGGACGATCGGGGGGCGGACGGGGCGGACAGGATCAGCGGCGGCGGCGATCAGATCACCCTGCCTCGCTCGACGCGCAGGGTGCGATTGGTGAGCTTCGCTGCGAACGCGTCGTCGTGGGTCACGAGCACGATCGCGCCCGGGTACGCGGCGAGCGCCGCCTCCAGCCGCTCGATGCTCGGGAGGTCGAGGTGGTTCGTCGGCTCGTCGAGCACGAGCGCCCACACTTGCCGCGAGAGCGCCTCGGCCAGGAGGAGCTTGCGAGCCTCGCCGGGCGAGAGGTGCGCGGCCTCGGCGCAGAGGACACGCCCGGGCTCGCTCCCCAGCGCGGCGAAGATCGAGAGCACGCGCCCCGCCTCCTCCGCCGACAGCGCGCGCAGCCGCGAGAGAGAGCGCGCGCGATCGTCCTCGGTCAGCTCCTGCGGGAGGAACAGCGCGCGGTCCAGGCAGCGGCTCGACCCGACGAGGGCGTCGAGCAGCGTGGTCTTCCCCGCGCCGTTCGGCCCGGCGATGCGCACCCGATCGTCGCGCCCGACGGTGACGCGGACGTCACGGAGCACGGCGCGCTCCCCGCGCAGCAGCGACCGCTCGTCCACGTGGAACAGCACCGGCGAGCGCGCCCGCTCGAACCCGGCGAACACGCGCCCGCCGAGGGTCGGATCGCGCTCGACGACGGGCACCTCCTCCCTCGCGCGCGCGAGCACGGTCTTCGCCACAGCGGCGATCCGCCCCGCCTTCGAGGCGCCCCACGACGCCCTCGTGCTCGCGAGGGCGCCGCGCGCGTCGCTGTCATGCTTGCTCTTCATGCGACGCCCCGCGCTGACGCTCCTGGCCGCCGCCGCCTGGGCGCGGCGCGCGGCGTCGAGCTGCGCCTCGTGAGCTCGCACGCGCTCGCGGGCCTCGGCGTGCGCGCGGAGCTCCTCGGCGCGCGCGCGCTCCCAGAGCGCCTTCGCGTCGGAGTAGCGCCCCGGCCACTCTGTGAGCGCGCGCCGATGCAGGCGCAGCGTCGAGCTGGAGAGCGCGTCCAGGAGCGCGCGATCGTGCGAGACGATCACGCCGAGCCCCGTGAAGCGACGCAGCGCCGCGAGGAGGCTGTCGCGCGCGGCCGCGTCGAGGTGGTTCGTCGGCTCGTCGAGCAAGAGGACGTCCGGCTCACGCGCGAGCGCGGCGCCCACCTGCCACCGCTTGCGCTCCCCCGGCGACAGCGTCGCCCAGCGGCCGATGGCGCCGGCGTCGAGCGCCAGGCGTCCCCGCAGCTCGGCCGCGAGGCTGTCGTCGCGCGAGGCCAGCGCGTCGACGTCGGGGCCGCGGCGGTCGACGGTCTGTCGACAGTGGATCACGAGCGCGTCCGGTGGTGAGCGCGTGACCGCGCCCTCGTCGGGCGGGAGCTCGCCGGCCAGCACGGAGAGCAGCGTCGATTTCCCGGCGCCGTTCGCGCCGACGAGGCCGTGGAAGCCCCCGTCGAGCGTCAGGGACACATCTTCAAAGAGGGGCGCAGCGGCCGCCCACGCGGCGCTGACGCCGCGCAATCGCAGCACAGTCATGTTCACTCCAGACCCAGGCGCGGGGCGCGCGCGGTGACACTCGAGAGGACGTCGTCCTCGTGGCGATCGGGGTCGGGTGAATCAGGTCATGCCCACGCTGGCGGCCAGCGCGGTGCCCCGTCTACCACACCCGCTCGAGGAGCGCACGACGGTGAGGTGGGGCGCGCCGCGCTTGCGGACCGGCCTCGCGGGGTGGCACCCTCGGGGTCATGCGCGCGTTCGCTTGCTTCGCCTCCCTGATCACCCTCATCGCCTGTGGAGCGCCCACCGACCAGGCGTCCACCCCCGCGGGGGCCGCCGTCGCGTGCGAGGGAGACACCAGCCTGCTCGGGGGCAAGCCGTGCGCCAACGAGGGGGAGGGCTGCCGGAGGTGCTCTCACCCGCCGAACGGCTTCCGACTCGTCTGCCAGGACGGGACATGGTCGCGGACGTCGTTGGACGGGTTCTGTGACGATGGCATGCCGCCTCCGTCGAAGGGGGGCGCCGGCGGCGGCCAGGGTGGCAGCGGGGGCAAGAGCGGAGGAGGCGGCCTGGGGGGTGTCGCTGGCGAGGGTGGCAGCGGGGGCAAGAGCGGAGGCGGCGGCCTGGGGGGTGTCGCTGGCAACGCTGGCAGCGCTGGCGACGCTGGCGGGGGCGGAGACGGAGGTGGTGGCGGCTTCACTGGCAACGCTGGCAGCGCAGGCAGCGGCGGCAACAGTGTGGGCGGAGGGTCCGGGGGCGTCGCGGGAGGCGGCGTCGCGGGAGGCGCTGGTGGATCGTCTGGCGGCGGTGGGGGCCCGGCGGGCAGCGGCGGCGCCGCGGGCAAGGGGGCGTCGCTCCCTGGCGGACCGCGGGCGACGTGGCTGTGGGGCTCGGCCGTGGTGAAATCCCCCGCGGGGCGCGCGGCGTTCTTCGCGTTCGCGGGCTCCCATGACGTCACCGGCGTGTACGCGGAGGCGCAGTCGCTCATCCCCGAGGCGCCCGGCGAGCTCGGGTCCTTCGTCGCCGAGGCGGGCGCGCGCGGCATCGAGGTCGAGCTCCTGTTCGGCTACGAGATCTGGGCGCGGGCGAGCGAGCACGCGAAGGCCGTCGCCATCGCGCAGAGCGCGGTCGCGTTCTCGGCGGGGCTGTCGGGCGCCCGGCCGGTCGGGCTGCACTTCGACGTCGAGCCGCACCAGCTCGCCGAGTGGAAGGCCGGCGGCGCGAGCGAGGCCCAGATCGCGTCGGAGTTCGTCGATCTGCTGGAGAAGCTGCGCCAGGTGACGGCGGGCACCGGCCTGCGGCTGAGCGTGGACATCCCGTTCTGGTACGACGGCCGGCCGCTCACGCGAGGGGGGACGACGAGGCCGCTCAGCGAGTGGGTCGCCGACAGCGTCGACCGGATCGTGCTGATGGACTACCGCGACGCCGCGGCCGGCTCGGACGGCATCGTCGCGCACGCCGCGGACGAGATCGCGTACGCGTCCTCGATCGGCAAGCAGGTGGTGATCGGCGTCGAGACCCAGTGCGGCCTCGACCCGCCGAAGATCACCTTCTGCGAGGAGGGCGCCGCGGCGCTCGACGCCGCGCTCGCGGAGACGGTCGCGGCGCAGGTGGGCAAGGGCGGCTTCGCCGGCGTGGCGGTGCACGACTACGAGGCGTACTCGGCCCTGAAGCCCTGAGCGCGCCGGGCCACGCCAGGCGGCGGCGAGTGGTGCTCAGCATGGATTTCGGGAGCCCAGACCGCGAGTGCCGAAGTCCGAAGCGGAATTTCGAGCCGGATGGGGCTGGAGCCGCGCGCAGGCCTGGCCGTGCCACGTCGAGCACGGCTTCACCCGAGGCGGCCGGTGGACGCGAGGAGTCCGGCGCAGGCGACGAAGGGCCCCCGAAAACCATGCTAAGAGTCGGGGCTCGCCCATGCCTGCGCCCCCTCCGCTCCCGGGGAGCCCCCCCGATCCCTCGCCCATCGACAAGGCGATCGCGCTCGCAGCGCGGGGCGAGCGTGACGCCGCGCTCGGCGCGGTGACGTCGTACGTCGAGTCCGATCCCGCGTCGCCGACCGGCCTCGTCTTGCTCGGGCGCCTGCTGTCGGAGCTGGGGCAAGAGGCAGAGGCGAAGCTGGCGCTGGCGACCGCCGCCACCCGCGCGATCGACGCCGGCCTCTTCGCGCTCGCGGTCGTCGCCGCGTCGTCGCACAAGCGCCTCGATCCTTCGGCGACGCCGCACGCCGAGATCGCGCGCGCGTTCGCGAAGGGCTCGCGGCGCTACACCGAGGGCCAGGCGCCTCCCCCGCGGATGCGCAGCGTCGCGCCGCCTGCGCCGGCGGCGGGCGGCGTCGAGCGCGCGGGCAAGGCCGTCGCCGCGGCCGCGCGAGCGCTCGAGGAGGCGAAGGCGTCGCGCGCGACCGCCCCGCGGCTCGCGGCGCCGCCGCTGTTCTCGACGATCTCCGAGGCGCCGCTCGCCCGCCTGCTCGAGGCCTTCGAGGTGCGCGCGTTCGACGCGGGGGCGCGGATCATCGAGCAGGGCGCGCCGGGCGCGGAGGCCTTCGTGCTCGCGCGCGGCGAGCTCGAGGTCGCCCGCGAGCAGGAGGACCGGCCGCCCATCTCGCTCGCGAGGCTCCAGCCGGGCGCGATCTTCGGCGAGATGGCGCTCCTGTCCCGCGCGCCCCGCGCGGCGAGCGTCGTCGCGACGCGCCCCGGGTTCGTGCTCGTCGCGGGCAGGGCCGCGCTCGACAAGGTGGCCGAGTCCGAGCGGAGCGTCGCCACCGAGCTCGCGGCGTTCACCCGGCGTCGCATGCTGCAGAACCTCGAGCGCACGAGCGCGGTGCTGTCGGCCGTGTCGTCGGCGCAGCGCCCGGCGCTCTTCGAGCGGTTCGTCGCCCGGACGTTCGAGAAGGGTCACAAGCTCATCGAGCAAGGCGCGGAGGCGGCGGGGCTCTTCGTCATCGCGTCGGGCGAGGTCGCGGCCATCCGCCAGGACGGCGACGAGTCGCTGGTGCTCGCGACGCTCGGCCCCGGCGACACCGCCGGCGAGGTCGCGCTCGTGCTCCGCCGCGCGGCGAACGCCGACGTCGTCGCGACGCACCCGACGGTCGCGCTCTTCCTGCCGAAGGAGTCGTTCCTCGGGCTCATCAAGGAGCACCCGGTGCTGCTCGCGGAGCTGTACGCCGTCGCCATCCAGCGCGACGACGAGACGTCGCAGATCGTCGGCGGCGACACCGAGGAGATGACCGTCGACGACTTCGTGGTCGTCTGACGATGCCCGCCCCCGCCCCCGCCGCGCGCCAGCGGCGCCTGCTCGTCGCGGTCCTCGCGCTCACCGGCACGTTCTGCGTCACGGAGCTCGCGCTCGGGTTCGTCGCGAAGAGCGAGGTGCTGAAGGCCGACGCCCTGCACCTCTTCACCGACGCGATGGCGCTCGTGCTGTCCCTGACGGCGATGTGGCTCGCCGAGCGCGATCCGACGGCCGCCTTCCCCTTCGGATGGTCGCGCGCCGAGCCGCTCGCGGCGGTGACGAACGCGGTGTTCCTGCTCGGCGGCACGGTCGCCATCGTGAGGAGCTCGATCTCCGCGCTGCTCGGGCGCGCCGTCGACGGGGATCACCACGGCCCCGCCGTCGGGCTGATGGCGGCAGTCGGCGCGGGCGCCCTGGTCGTCAACAGCGTCTCCGCGTACCTGTTGCACCGCGGGATCGGGCACCACCACCACGACCACGCGGGCCACGTCCACGACGCGCACGGTCACGGTCAGCACGACGAGCACGAGCACGAGCACCACGACCACGCGCACCACGAGCACGGGCACCACCGCCACGAGCCTCACGGAGGCGGCGCGGCCTGCGAGCACGCCCACGCCGACGACGCGACGGTCCTCGACACATCAAACAACCCCAACAAGCGCCACGATCACTCGCTGAACCTCCGCGGCGCGTGGCTGCACGTGATGGGAGATCTGCTCGGCGGGATCGTGGCGCTCGCGACGGCCGCCGCGGTGCACCTCGGCGCGCCGCACTCGGTCGATCCGATCGCGGGCCTCGCGATCGCGGCGTTCCTCCTCGTCGGCGCGGTGAGGCTCCTCCGCGACGCGGGCCGGGTGCTGCTGCTCGGCGCGCCGGCGGCCGTCCCGGTCGCGCGAGTGCGCGAGCTGGTGGGCGCGGTCGACGGCGTCGACGCGATCGACGCCGTGCACAGCTGGTCGCTGGGCGCTGGGCGCTACGCGGTCGCGCTCCGGCTCCGGGGCGCGGTGGCCCCGGCGGACGTGGAGGGCGCGCTCCGACGGCGGTTCGACGTCGCGCACGTCTGGGTGCACGTCGAGGCCTCGCCATGAGCTCGACGCTCGCCCTGCCGACGCGCGGCGCGACGATCGCCCTCGCCCGCCGGCTCGCGGCCGCGCTCGCGCCTGGAGATCTCCTGCTCCTCGAGGGCCCGCTCGGCGCCGGCAAGACGTACCTGTCGCGCGCCCTCGTGCGCGCGCTCGGCGTCGACAGGCGGACGCGCGTGACGTCGCCGACCTTCGCGCTCGTGCACACCTACGCGGCGCGCCTCGAGGTGTGGCACGCCGATCTCTACCGGGTGATCTCGGGCCCGGAGGTCGACGAGCTCGGCCTGCGCGCCGCGCGCGACGCCGGCGCGGCGCTCCTCGTCGAGTGGGGCGCGCGCTTCTGCCGCGAGCTCGGCGGCGACGCGCTCCTCTTGACCCTGTCCGTCGAGCCCCGCACGGTGGCGCTCGAGGCGAGCGGGCCGCGCGCGCGGGCGCTGCTCGAGGGGCTGCCGCGATGAGCGTTCCGAAGGCGAAGAAGCCGCCCAGCGCGCTCGCGCGGATCCTCGCGCCGCTCGCGTCGGTGCTCGACGACATCGGCACGACGGTGACGCTGACGCTGGAGACGCTCTTCTGGATGGTGCGGCCGCCGTATCGCTTCACGCTGCTCGTGCGGGCGATGGAATTCATCGGGGTACAATCCATCTTCATCATCTCGCTGACGGGCATGTTCAGCGGGATGGTGCTCGCGCTGCAGATGGTGCACGCGCTGAAGGGCTTCAACCAGCAGGGGCTCGTCGGCGGCATCGTGGTCGTGTCGCTGACGCGCGAGATCAGCCCCGTGTTCTCGGGGCTGATGGTGACGGCGCGCGCGGGCAGCGCGCTCGCGGCCGAGCTCGGCAACATGCGCGTCACCGAGCAGATCGACGCCATCACCACGATGGGCGTCAACCCCATCCAGTACCTGCTCGCGCCGCGCCTGGTCGCCTCGGTGCTGATGTTGCCCTTGTTGTGTGTGCTCTACACCTGCATCGGCATGTTCGGCGGCTACCTGGTCGCGGTCGTTCTCTTGAACATCGATCCGGGCGTGTTCTTCGAGCGGATGCGCCAGCTGGCGACCGGCGACGATCTGTTCATGGGCATCGTGAAGTCGGCGGCGTTCGGGTTCCTCATCAGCGCGATCTCCACCCGGCAGGGGTACTTCGCCTCGGGCGGCGCGCGAGGCGTGGGGCTCGCGACGACGCGCGCGGTCGTGCAGAGCGCCGTCGCGATCCTCGTCGCGAACTACATCATCACGTCGATCCTCACGAAGGTCTGACCAGGGCCCTTCTGGAGGAGCGGGATCCATCGTGAGCCGGCTCGGCGAGGATGGGTTGATGAGCGCGGCGAGAGGCGTACCATGTGCGGCCATGCCCCGGACCACCTGGACGACCGCCCTCCTCCTCTCGATGTTCGCCGCGGGGACGCAGGGCGCCTGCGGAGGCAGCGGAGACGTCGACGGCGCGCCCGGCGGGGCGAGCGCCGGCGCTGCGGGGAAGGCCAGCGCGGCGGGCGGCGGCGCCGGGACGAGCGCGGCGGGCAAGGCTGGCGGCGGGGCGACCGCAGGCACGAGCGGCGCCGGCGGACAGTCCGGCGCGGCCGGGAAGAGTGGCGGCGGCGCGGCCGGGCAAGCAGGCGCGGCCGGGAAGAGTGGTGGCGGCGCGGCCGGGCAAGCAGGCGCGGCCGGGCAAGCAGGCGCGGCCGGGCAGGCGAACGCTGGCAACGCGGGCCAGGCAGGGAGCTCGGGCGGGGCGGGCAACGCGGGCCAGGCGGGGTCGGCGGGTCAGGCGGGAGCCGCGGGGAAGGCAGGAGCGGCAGGCCAGGGGGCAGAGGGCGGCCAGGCGGGGTCGGCGGGACAGGCGGGTCAGGCGGGGTCGGCCGGACAGGCCGCGCAGTTCGACGTGCAGCCGTCGGCGCCACAAGTCATCACCGTGCCGCTTGGCAAGGCGACCCCCACGGTGCTCTACAGCGCGACCCTGGGGGGCGCGCCCGTCGCGGCCGGGTGGAGCGTCGACAAGGGCAACCTCGGCACCATCCCCGCGGGGCCGTCCGCCACCGCGACGTTCGCGCCCACTGGCACCACGGGCGGCCCGGTGTCGGTGCTCGCGGGCCTCAACGGCCAGACGCTGAAGCGTCAGGTGTTCATCAAGCTCTCGGGCTCCCAGAACGGCGCTGACCCGACGAACCCGGCGCAGGCCCCGCAGATCCCTGCGGGCCCCGGCGACTTGCTCGCGGGCGGCGGCGTGGGCGGTGTCGGCGGGGAGGGGCTCGGCACGGCCGTCACCGATCCCGGCACGGCGGGCGCGCTCACCGCGCCGTCGGGCTCGGGCGCCGCAGAGGCGCTGCGGTTCCTGTATCCTTACGACGCGACCGTGTGGCCGCGCGGCATCCTCGCGCCGCTGTTGATGTGGGACTCGACGCTCGGCGACGTCGACGCCATCTCCATCACCCTCGAGACGACCAGCGGCTCGTTCAAGTGGACGGGCACCTTCGGCAAGCCCGCGATCGCCAAGGCGCTCGGGCTGCCGTTCGTGCGGCACCCCATCCCGCAGGACGTGTGGGCCGCCGCGACCGACACCGCCGGCGGCCCCACGCTCGACGGCTCGATCGACAAACTCGTCGTCAAGCTCACCGTCGCGAAGGGCGGCACCGGCTACGGGCCCATCTCCGAGACGTGGCAGGTCGCGCCGGGGCGGCTCTCGGGGACCATCTACTACAACTCCTACGGCACGAAGCTCGCGCGCAACTACCCGGGCGCGGTCGGCGGCGACGGGATGTTCGGCGGCGCGGTGCTGAGCATCAAGGTCGGAGAGACCGGGCCCAAGCTCGTCGCCGGCTCGAACGGCAACGACGCCCAGTGCCGCGTGTGCCACTCGGTCGCGGCGCGGGGCGCGAGCCTGGTCGTGCAGCGCGGAGACTCCTACGCGGCGTCGTCGTCGTACGATCTGACGCCCGCGGGGAGCGTCGAGCACCCGCTCGGGGCGGGCGCGGTGTTCCCGGCGCTCTACCCGGACGGCTCGGCGATGCTGTCACCGACCGGGCAGATCTACCGCCTGCCCGACACCAGCAACCCGCCGGTCGTCAACGGGCTGTCGGCCGTCGCGTCGAACCTGGGCACCCCGGCGTTCTCGCCCGACGGCCGCCACGTGGTGTTCAACCGCATGTCCGGGCCGGGCGCCGTCGACGGCAAGGAGCTGCTGGTCATGGACTTCGATCCCGCGACCTTCACCTTCTCCAACCCCGTCATCGTGCACAGTGATGCGGCCCAGGCGACCGACGTGCGCCCAGGCTGGCCCGCCTTCTTGCCGTCGAGCGCGTCGGTGGTGTTCGAGCGGCAGAGCCAGGCCGGCACCGACGGCAACGACGGCGCGCTGTTCACCAGGAAGGGCGCGAAGGGGCGCATCTACTGGGCGAGCGCGGCCGCCAGCGGGACGGGCACCGCGCTCGATCTGCTGAACGGCGTCGGCCCCTCGGGCCCCTACCTGCCGAAGCTCGCGACGCCGGTGTCGATGAGCTGCACCGCCGACGGCGTGCAAGTCGGCGGGATGAGCCCGGACCACGGCGACGACGTCGATCTCAACTACGAGCCGACCGTGAGCCCGATCGCGTCGGGCGGCTTCGCGTGGATCGTGTTCACCAGCCGGCGCATGTACGGCAACGAGGCGACCATCCCGCCGTACTGCAGCGATCCGCGCGGGGTCGATCTCTTCCAGAACGTCACCACCAAGAAGCTCTGGGTCGCCGCGATCGATCTCGCCCCCCAGCCCGGCAAGGACGCGAGCCACCCGGCGTTCTACCTGCCCGCGCAGGAGCTGCTCGCCGGCAACGCGCGAGGGTTCTGGGTGCAGGATCCGTGCAAGAGCGACGGCGCCTCGTGCGAGTCGGGCGATCAGTGTTGCAACGGCTACTGCCAGCCCGGCGGCGGCGGCGCGCTCGTCTGCTCGAACACTCCTCCCAACAACCAGTGCTCCGGCGTGAAGGAGAAGTGCAAGACCGCGGCGGACTGCTGCGACGCCACGAACGAGTGCATCAACGGGTTCTGCTCCCAGACGAAGCCCTGACGGGGCCGAGCGACGTCGCGTGCGTGCGTGATCCGGGCGACCGCGTTGCGCGCGTCACGTCGCGCGTGAGAGACTCCACGCATGCGCCACCTCACCTCGCTTCTCTTGATCGTCCCCGCTCTCGCGCTCGTCGCCCCTGGCTGCGGGGGCTCGGAGGGAGACGACGCGCTCTTCGGCGCGGGCGCGGGCGCGGGCGCTGGCGGCGCGGCGGGCGGCCAGGGAGGCAAGGCCGCGGGCGACGCGGGCAAGGCGGGATCGAGCGGCGGCGCCGCTGGAGGCATGTCAGGAACGGGAGGATCATCCGCGGGCAAGACGGGCGCGGGCAGCGGGGGCGCGGGGGGCGCGACCGCCGGATCGGCCGGTGCGCCCGCGGGCGCAGGCGGCGCAGGCGCGAGCGGCAAGGCGGGCGCGGGCGGCGCAGGCGCGAGCGGCAAGGCGGGCGCGGGCGGCGCGGGCGCCAGCGGCAAGGCGGGCGCGGGCGGCGCAGGCGCGGGAGGCAAGGCGGGCACAGGCGGCGCAGGCGCGAGCGGCACGGCGGGCGCGAGCGGCAAGGCGGGCGCGGGAGGCGCGGGCGCGGGAGGCGCGGGCGCGGGAGGCGCGGGCGGCGATCCCGGGGGCGGCTGCACGGACGGCGCGCTCGGCGGCGACGAGACGGACGTCGACTGCGGGGGGAGCTGCAAGCCCTGCCAGGACGGCCGAAAGTGCCAGAAGTTCTCCGACTGCGAGGGCGGCATCTGCAACGGTGGCACCTGCGAGAGCACGCCCACTTGCACCGACGGCAAGCAGAACGCCGCCGAGACGGACGTCGACTGCGGCGGCGCGACCTGTGACAAGTGCAAGGACGGCCAGGCATGCAAGGTGGGGGCGGACTGCGCAGGCGGAAAATGCGCGGCCGGGGCCTGCAAGACGCCGCGGGTCCTCTCCCTCGGCGCCCCCCAGGACGTGCGCGGCAACGAGCTCGGGGAGCCGTGGTTCGCGGATATCGCGGACATCGACGCCGACGGGCACGCGGACGTCCTCGTCGCCGACAGCCAGCGAGGTCAGGTCGTGTTCCTCAAGAACGCGGGCGGCGCGCTGTCGATCGCGGGCTCCACGCCCTCCTGCGGGAACCCCTTCCACGTGCTCGCGCGACAGATGAACGGCGACGCCCACCTGGATTTCGTCGTCGCGTGCGACGGCGGCGCGGCGCAGATCCAGCGCGGGGACGGCGCCGGCGCCTTCACCAACCCGACGACCTTCAACCACCCGAACGCGTGGGCGAACATCGTCGACGAGCTCGGCGGGACGCCGGGCAACGATCTCGTCACGCTGTCGAACGCCAACGGCCAGAACGAGTTCCTCCGCCTGACCTCGGGCCCGGGGACGTTCTCGGCGCCGGTCGGCCTCACGCTCCCGGCGGCGCCGTCGCACGGGCTCGCCGTCGACCTCACCGGCGACGGGCTGAAGGATCTGGCCATCGCCGGGGTCCAGACCGACGGGAACGGCACCCAGGTCTTCCTGCAGCGCAACAACGGCGCCGCAGGCTTCGTGGCGCTCCCCGCGCTGTCGGTGGCGCCGGGGCCGCGCTCGCTCGCCGCGGGAGACCTCGACCTCGACGGCGACCAGGATCTCGTGGTGGCGAGCCCGAACTCCGACACTGTCACTGTGTTCCTCGGCAAGGGCGACGGCACGTTCGCGCCCGGCAAGACCTACCCCGGCGGCGACGGCGCCCGCTGGGTCGCGGTCGCCGATCTCGACGCCGACGGCGCGCCCGATCTCGCGGTGGTGAGCGTCAACGATGATCGGCTGCGCATCTTCCTCAACGACGGCAGCGGCGGCTTCGTCGCCAGGCCCGCCTCGACCCTCGGCGGCGCGCGCGAGCCCCGCGCCATCACGGCCGGCGATCTCGACGGCGACGGGCTGCCCGACCTCGTCATCCCGTACTCGGGCAGCGCCGGCGGCGCGGGCGGCGTGCTCGTGTTCTTGAACACCTCGAAGTAGCGTCGGAGTAGCAGGTACTAAGGCGAGCGGGCGCACCGGAACCCAAGCGTGTCGTGTCTCCACGCGCGCGGGTGGTGGTCGCGGCGGGCCGCGCGGACGTCCATCGGCATCAGCACGCCGTACCCCGTCCCCCGGGCCGCCCTCGGCGCGTCCTCGGCGTCCGCGGCGCACGCGCCGACCTTGACCGCGTCGTACGGGAACCCGTAGGCGCTGCACACCCACTCCTGCACGTTGCCGGCGAGGTCCGCCGCGCCGCTCGCGGCGTCGCCCGGCCGCGCGCCGCCGACCGGGCACGTGTGCCCGCCGCTCGTCTTGCTCCAGCACAGCTGCCGGGCGGGCGGCGCGGCGCCCCACGGGTACAGGCGCTGCTCTGCGCCGGCGCGCGCCGCGTACTCCCACTCCGCCTCGGTCGGCAGCCGCTTGCCAACCCAGCCGCAGTACGCGGTCGCCTGGTGCCAGTCGACACAATTGATTGGGTGGTTCGAGCGCCCCGGCTTGCCGCTGTTGCACTCCTTGCCCTGGCCGGCCTTCGCGCACGCGCCCGCCCGCTCACACGCTTCGTAGGCGACCGTCGTCACCTCGGTCTCGTCGAGCGAGAACGCGGCGACCTTCACCGTCGGCCCCCCGCGCTCGTCGGCGTATCCCGTGGTCGAGCCCATCACGATCACGCCCGCCTCCAGCCTCACCATCGGGCCTCCGCTCGGCGGGGGCGCGCTCGACGGCGCCGCAGCAACGCCCGGCGCGCTGGGAGCGGAAGGGGCGGCACCGGCGACCGTGTCCGAGGGCCGCGGCTCGGCCCGCCGGCACCCGACGGACAGCGCGACCACCACCGAGGGGAGGAGGATCGAGCGGGGGGTCAACATGGTCAACCTGGCCTCCATGGGGAGCGAGCGAGAGGGCGCTTCACGGTCCGGGTGACCGGCGCCCGTCGAGGGAGAGCCCGTGCTCGGCGAGCCGCGCGGCGCACCACGCCGTCGCCTCGCGCGCGGTGGCGACGTGCACGCGGGGCGTCTCGTCGGGCACGGCCCACGCGAGCGCCGTCAGCACGCCGCGCACGAGCGCCGAGGTCACCACGAGCGCGGTCCCCACGTTCCACCGGCGGGTGTCGGCGACGTGCGCCTTCTCCCAGGTGCTGATCATCGCGCGCTGCTTCGCGGTCGGCACGTGCAGGACGGGCGTCGTATCGAGCAGGAGCGCGTAGCGCTCCCGCCGCGCGAAATTGGCCTCGAACCGGCGAAACACCTCCGTGAGATCCGCGTCGCGGAACTCGGCCGGCGTCCGCACGACCACGAGCGGGAACCGCCTGTCGTCGAACTCGAACCCGCTCATCGGACGCCGTGCTGCGCGCAGATCACGGCGTCACGGTACCACGGGCGCGCCCGCGAGGGTCAGAGCCGGAAGATCGCGGAGCCCCACGTGTAGCCGGCGCCGAACACCGTCGAGAGCACGACGTCGCCCTTCTTCACCGTGCCCAGCTTGCGGTGGTGATCGATCGTCAGCGGCACCGTCGCGGCGGTCGTGTTGCCGTACTGCTGGATGGTGTTGAGCGCCTTCTCGGGCGGGATGTTGCCGTACTGCACGACGGCCTCGTTGATGCGGAGGTTGGCCTGGTGGGGGACGAACCAGTCGATGTCGTCCCACGTGAGGCCGGTCTTCTCGAGCGCGCGCCCCACGCTCTGCACCATCGTCCGAGCGGCGTTGAGGAAGACCTTCTTGCCGTTCATCTGCGGGTACATCGAGAGGTTCTGCTCGCGATCGCGCGGATCGTAGGAGACGAACGGCGCGCGCTTGATCTCGAAGATCTTCAGGTGCAGATCCATCGCGCCCGAGCCGTCGGCGCCGCAGTGCGTGTAGAGGACGCCGTCGCGCGGATCGTCCGTCTCCTTCGGCCCGATGACCACGGCGCCCGCCCCGTCGCCGAACAGCACCATCACGTCGCGGCCGCGCGTCGAGTAGTCGAGCGAGTGGCTGTGCAGCTCGGCGCCGACGAGCAAGACGCGCCGGTACGTGCCCGTGCGCACGAACGTGTCGGCCATCTGGAGGCCGTAGACGAACCCCGAGCACTGCTGGCGGATGTCGTAGCAGGCGCACCCCGCCTCGCCGTCGACGCCGAGCTTCGACTGGAGGAACACCGCGTTGCCGGGGAAGTGGATGTCCGGCGACAGCGTCGCGAAGATGATGCAGTCGATCTCCTGCGCGGTCACGCCCGCGTCGTCGAGCGCGCGGCGCGCGGCGAACAGGCCGAGATCGCTCGAGGTCGTCACGCCGTCGTTCGGCACGTAGCGCCGCGCCTCGATGCCGCTGCGCGAGCGGATCCACTCGTCGTTCGTCTCGGTCTGCACGGTGTCGCGGCGGACGTGCTGATCGTCGAGGTAGCGGAGCTCGTCGTTCGTGACGACCCTCTCGGGGACGTACGAGCCGACGCCCAGGATCGTGGCGCGGATCATGATCGTGACCTACTCGTGACAGGCGAGGCTTCCTAGCGCGGCGGATGCCGCGTCGAGTCAACGGCGGCCCGCGCGAATGTTTGCTACGGTGCGCGCGCCATGTCGCTGAAGCGCGAGCTCGTCGTCGGGGCGTTCGTGAGCCTCGGCCTGGCGCTGACGGCCGGCGTCATCTTCACGATCGGCCAGGAGCGCCGGGTGTTCGCGAAGCGCGTGGAGTTCGTCGCGAACTTTCCTGACGTGCAGGGCCTGAAGCCGGGCGCGCCGGTGCGCCTCTCCGGCGTCGACATCGGGAGCGTGAAGTCCATCTCGCACGGCCCGAACCCGAAGGACGACCGGCTCTACGTGCGCCTCGACATCGTCCGCGAGGAGGCCGTGCGCATCCGCGAGGACTCGGTCGCGAAGGTCGCCAACAAGGGCATGCTCGGCGACAAGATGCTCGAGGTCACGCCGGGCACGCCGGGCCGCTCGCCGCTCGCGCCGGGCGCGTCGATCACGAGCGAGGAGCCGGCCGACTACGGCCAGCTGCTCACGCGCCTCGGCGACGTCGCGAAGAAGACGGAGGCCGTCGTCGCGAACCTCGAGCGCACGACCTCGACCTTCGCCGACGATCAGACCCGCCGCGACATGCAGGACTCGCTGCGCAGCTTGACCGTGATCATGGGCAACCTCGCCGAGGGCAAGGGCTACGCGGGGCGGCTGCTCTCCGATCCGGCCGAGGCCGACCGCATCCGCGGCACGTTCTCGCGGATGGACACGACGATGGCCAAGCTGAACCACCTGCTCGACGGCGCGGGCAAGGTGGTCGACCGGGTGAACAAGGGCCCCGGCCTCGCGCACTCGATCGTCTACGACTCGGACGGCGTCGGGATGATGCGGTCGTTCGCGCAGGCGGCCGACGAGGTGAGCCTGTCGCTGCGCGGCGTGCGCGAGGGCAACGGCGTCGCGAAGGTGGTGATGTACGGCGGGCCCGGCCAGGAGAAGATCGGCGAGGACGTGCAGGCGATCACGCGCGACGCGCGCGACATCGTCGCCGGCGTGAAGAAGGGCAAGGGCACCATCGGCGCGCTCCTCGTCGATCCGTCGGTCTACGAGGACATGAAGATGCTCCTCGGCAACGTGCAGCGGAACGACGTCCTGCGCGCGCTCGTGCGCTACTCGATCAAGGAAGACGAGAAGAAGCCGAAGGTCGAGGTCTCGGCGCCGCCCGCGTCGTCGAAGTAGCGCTACCGCCGCCAGTCACCCGAGCGCCCGCCCGATTTCGACACGAGGCGCGTCGGGCCGAGCTCCATCCCGCGGTCGTACGCCTTCAGCATGTCGTAGACGGTGAGCGCCGCGACGCTCGCCGCCACCAGCGCCTCCATCTCGACGCCGGTGCGATCGCGCGTCTCGACCTCGGCGACCACGCGCACGCGGCGGCCCTCGGGCTCGAGCGAGAGCTCGACCGAGACGCGCGACAGCGACAGCGAGTGGCAGAGCGGGATGAGCTCGTCCGTGCGCTTCGCGGCCATGATCCCGGCGAGGCGCGCGACCCCGAGCACGTCGCCCTTCGCCGCGGTCGACGACGCGAGCCGCTCGAACGCCGCCGCTCCCATCGAGACGGCGCTCTCGGCCACGGCGACCCTGCGCGTCTCCGGCTTCGCGCCGACGTCGACCATGCGCGCGCCGCCGCTCGGTCCGAGGTGCGTCGAGATCGAGGTCTCGCCGATGATCTCACGCCACGCGGCGTCGAGCCGCTCGGGCCGCCCCTTCGCGGCGACCTTCGCGAGCGCGTAGCGATCGAGCGGCGTGAGCGCGCACCACGCCGCCTGCGCGACCGGGCGCGCGTCACCAAACGCCTCGACGACAGCCTTCGGCGGTGCGACCGCGGGCGGATCCGCCTCGGATGGCTGGAGATCGGCCGGGGGCTGAGCGCCGTCGAGGAGCCTCGTGACAGCCGCCGTGTCCACCTCGTCGGCCGAGCCCGCGGCGACGAGCGCGCGTCGGTCGTCGAGGGAGAGCGTCGCCCACGCCGCCCGCGACAGCCTGCGCCCCGCGTGGTCGAGCGCGCGCCGCGCCGCCAGCGGCAGGAGCTCGAGATCCGGGCCCACCTCGTCGAACCGATAGAGCTTCACGCTGCGCAACCTAGCCGCTTTGTCGTGGCGCGCGCGCCCCGGGTGCGCGATGACCCGCGGAGGATGACCGAGCTCCGCGACGCCCGTGGGAGGCTCCTGCGCGATCTGCGCGTCAGCGTGACCGATCGCTGCAACATGCGGTGCTCGTACTGCATGCCGCGGGCGCACTTCCCCGCGGGGTTCAAGTTCCTCCCGCGCGGCGAGATCCTGCGCCACGAGGAGGTCGCGCGGGTCGCGGGCCTCCTGGTCGGCCTCGGCGTGAAGAAGATCCGGCTCACCGGCGGCGAGCCGCTGCTCCGCGCGGATCTTCACAAGCTCATCGAGGCGCTCGCGCCGCTGCCCGGGGTCGATCTCGCGCTGACGACCAACGGCGTCCTCTTGCCGAAGCACGCGGCGACGCTGCGCGCGGCGGGGCTCGCGCGGGTGACGGTGAGCCTCGACTCGCTCGACGCCGACGTGTTCCGCGCGATGACCGACTCGAGCTTCACGCCGGCCGACGTGCTCGCGGGCGTCGACGCGGCGCTGGCCGCGGGGCTCGGCCCCATCAAGATCAACTGCGTCGTGCGCCGCGGTCACAACGACGGCTCCGTCGTCGCGCTCGCCCGGAGGTTCCACGGCACGGGCTGCGTGGTCAGGTTCATCGAGTACATGGACGTCGGCGACACGAACGAGTGGCGCCGCGACGACGTCGTCACCGGGCGCGAGATCGTCGAGGCCATCTCGCGCGAGCTGCCGCTCCTGCCCGTCGCGTCCGCGTACGACGGCGAGGTCGCGAAGCGGTGGCGCTACGCCGACGGCGGCGGCGAGATCGGCGTGATCACGAGCGTCACGCAGCCCTTCTGCGGCGCGTGCTCGCGCGCCCGGCTGAGCGCGAGGGGCATCCTCTACACGTGCCTGTTCGCCTCGGACGGCGTCGATCTGCGCGCGCCGCTCCGGGACGGCGCGACCGACGACGAGCTCACGGCGCTCGTCCGGGAGACGTGGCGCGCGCGCGACGATCGCTACTCCGAGCTGCGCGCGCTCGGGCTGTCGCGCGGCAAGCGCATCGAGATGAGCTACATCGGCGGCTGACGCCGCCTACTGCCTGCAGCCGCAGTGCGCGACCCGCGCGGTCGCGGCGTCGACGCGCCGCTGCGCGCTGTCGCACCGCGCGTCCGTCGCGCCCGCGAGCCGGCACACGGCGTCGGCGGCGCGGCGCATCGACGCGAGCGCGCGGCACGCCGTCTGGCACGGGGTCGGCGGGGGCTCGGCGGCCTCCGCGCGGGGCGCCTCCTCGTCGTCGCGCGCGCGGTCGCTCGTCGTCTTCGCGGGCGCGGGCGGCGGTGAGGGCGTCGTGGCGGGCTGCGCGACGCCGCCCATCGGGGTGGCGGGGGGCGCCGCGGCGTCCTTCGGGCGCTCCCCGACCGGCCTCGCCTTCTCCTCGCCGTCCGCGCCCTCGGGCAGGCTCGCCTCCGCGCGCGACAGCTCCGCCTCGGCCTCCTCGACGGTCGAGAGCGGCGGCTCCTTCTGGGGCGCGCCCGCCGGCCTCGGCGCGGCCCCGCACGCCGCGAGCAGGAGGGGCACAGCGGCGAGGAGCGCGCGTGCGCGCGGGCTCACGGGATCGTGCATGGGCGGATGCTAGCGCCTCGCCGGCGGCGCGCGCGATGGCGAGGGTCAGCCGCGGCGACGAGGCTTTGCCGCCCGTGACCTCGACGGCCGCGCGGGCGCCTTGGCGCGCAGCTCCCTCGCCGTCGCGTCGGCGAGCCCGGCCATCAGCGCGCGGTCGTCCCACGAGTCCTCAGCGACGACCATCGCCGGCTTGGCGCCCGGGTACGGCGGCGCCCGCTCGTGGTCGCCGAGCAGCGCCGCGCCGGCCTCGGTCGGCTTCAGGTACAGCCGATCGTCACAGAACAGCCCGATGAGGACGCCGTCGAGGTACACACCGAACTCTCCGAACATCGCCCTCGAGGTCGCCCGAGGCCCGAGCTGCCCGACGACGAAGGCCATCAAGGAGGGATCGCTCGCCACGGCGGGGAGCGTACGCGAGTCGCACGCGCCGCGGGCGCGAGTCACCTCTCCCGGAGCCTCACCTGGCCGCGGAGCATCGCCAGCACCGTCGGTCGCGCCGACTCCGGCACGCCGGTCCTGGTCCCTCGGCCAGGCGCAGTTGTCCTTGTGTCACGATTTTTTGTACTTGTGCAGGCATGCGGAGAGAGTTCGTGGTGGTCGGGGCGGCGTGTCTCCTTCTCCTTGCCTGCGCTGGTGGGGGTGACTCGTCTGGTGACGGCCCGGGCGGCGGGGGGGCCGCGACCGTCAAGGACGCTTGCCTGGGGTATGGCGCCGCTCTCTGCGCGCGGGTCGATGCCTGTGAGCCCTGGGGGTTGAGGGCGCTCTGGGGGAACGCGGCCGCCTGCCGGACGGACCTGGCCGCCTCGTGCGAGCGGTCGGCCTCGGCCCCGGGGTCCGGCTGGACGGTCGCCGCGATCTCCGGATGCAACGCGGCAGCGAGCGGCGCTACCTGCGCGGACTATTTCGGGGGCAGCCTCGCGTCAGCCTGCACGGCGGCCGGCTCCCTCCAGGACGGCGCGGCCTGCGGCGACGACGCTCAGTGCGCGTCACGCCAGTGCTACATCGCGAGCGGCGGCTGCGGGGTCTGCAAGTCGAGGGCGCCGGTGGGCTCCACCTGCAAGGTCTTCGAGGACTGCGAGTCCGGGCTCTACTGCGCGAGCTCGGGCGTCTGCGCAGCCCTGGTCGCGGCGGGCGGCACGTGCGACCAGAGCACGTATTGCGCGGCGGGTCTCACCTGCACAGGCCCCGTGGGTGCGAAGAAGTGTGGGGCGTTCGCGGCCGCGGGTCAGAAGTGCGACATTCTCGGGACGACCGCGCCGAGCTGCGATTTCCTTCAGGGGCTCTACTGCTCGGCAAGCGGCCTGTGCGTCGCGCTGGAGGCAGTAGATCCCGGCGCAGCGTGCGGGGGTCAGAAGCAGTGTGTGGCCGGCGCGAGCTGTCAGAACGGTGTGTGCGCCGCGCCCATCGCCGCCGGCGAGACCTGCACGACGGGCACCGCGGGGCCACGGTGCGTGACGGGTACCACGTGCGACAACGGCCGATGCACGGTCCCCAACCCCTCGAAGTGCCAGTTAGCGTCTCCCGGTGAGGCGGGTCGGCGCCGGGCTACCGCGGCGCGACGCCCAAGAGCGCGCGCGCCTGGGCGGTCGTCGCGACCGCTCGCCCGATGCGCTTCGCGAACTCCGCCGCCCGCGCGACCTGCGGCGCCGAGCCCTCGGCGAGGACGCCCTTCTCGAGGAAGACGTTGTCCTCGAGCCCGACGCGCGCGTTGCCCCCGAGCTCGAGCGCGAGCTCCGTCATCGGGCGCTGGTGGCGGCCGACCGCGGCGACGCCCCACGTCGCGCCCGCGGGGAGCTGCGACACGAGGAACCGCAGCACCTCGGGGCGCGCGCCGATCGCGCCCTTGATGCCGAGCACGAACTGAAAGTGGAGCGGCCCCGCGAGCCGCCCCTCGTCGACCAGGGACCGCGCCTCGTCGAGGTGCCCGACCTCGTACACCTCGAGCTCGGGCACGCTGCCCGCCGCGGTGATCCTCGCGAGCATCGCGCGGATCTCGGGCCGCGTGTTCTGGAACACCTCGTCGCCGAAGTTCACGGTGCCGAGGTTGAGCGTCGCCATCTCGGGGAGGCACGCGAGCGGGCCCGCGCGCTCCTCGAGGCTCATGCCGACGGCGCCGCCCGTCGACGTCTGCACGATGACGTCGGCGCGGCGGCGGATCGCGTCGATCGCCGCCTGGAAGAGCTCGGTCTGTTGCGACGGCGTGCCGTCGGGGTGGCGCACGTGCAGGTGGATGATGGCGGCGCCCGCGGCGGCGCAGCGCTCGGCCTCGACCGCGAGCTCGTCGGCCGTGATCGGCAGGTGCGGAGTCTGCGCGCGCGTCACCTCGGCGCCGACGATCGCCGCCGTCAGCACCGCGGGGCTCGGCGCGGCGACGGCGCGGCGCTGCTCGGGCTTCGGCGTGACGCAGGTGCCCCGCGCGCGGCAGACGACGACGCTCGGCGCGAGCACGTCGGCCGCCGACGCGGCGAGCCCGTCCCCCCGGACGTTCTCGATGATCTTGCGCGCCTCGAAGATCATCTCGCGGCTCGTCGCGCCGACGCGCACGATGCGCCCCTCGGCCTCGATGTAGTCGCCCGCGCGCACCGGCGCGAGGAACTCCACCGACGAGTACGCGCGGAACAGCCCCTCGTCGCCGTCCTGCTCGATGAGGAGCGCGGTCGCGACGTCGCCGAACAAGGCGAGCATGCGCGCGCCGTCGACCAGCTCACCCGCGTAGTGCGCGTCGTGGGCGCCCATCCGCAGGCGCAGCGTGAAGGATCGGTCGGGGCTCATCGCGCCCGCGTTACTCCTCGCCGTCGGCCGCGGGAAGGGTATCGTCCCCCTCGTTGCCGTCCTTCGCGCCGCCTCGGGAGACCTGGGCCGCCCTCGCCGCGGTGAAGCGCGCGTTCCAGGAGTCGGTGCTCGCCGACGATCCGGACGCGGCGTACTCGCTGGCGCAGCTCGCCCGAGCGCGGATGCTCGAGATCGACCCCTCCTGGCCCCACGAGCCCGAGCGCCGGGCCGATCTGGAGACCCACCTTGCCGTCGCGGCGAAGCTCGCGAAGCTCGGCCCTCGGTTCCGCCGTTAGCGCCGCGCTCGCGGAGCTGGCCGACGCGCTCGACGCGGTGCAGGCTCGCTTCTACCTGTTCGGCGCGCAGGCTGCGGCGCTGCACGGCTCGACGCGGATGTCGGCCGACGCGGACGTCACCCTGCTGCTCCCGGTCGACACGACGGCGCTGCTCGCCGCGCTCGCGGGCCGCGACTTCGCGCCGAGGGTGAAGGACGAGGGCTTCCTCCGAGCGACGCGGGTCCTGCCCGTCTGGCACGCCGCGACTCGCATGCCGATCGATCTCGTGCTCGGCGACTCCGGCCTGGAGTACGCGGCGTACGAGCGCGCGACACGCCGGCGCATCGGCGGGCGCGTGTGGCGAGTGGCCAGCCCGTCCGACGTCGTCGTGATGAAGGTGCTCGCGGGGAGATCGAAGGACGAAGAGGACGTGCGCGCGATCGTCGCCGCGCAGCGCGCCCGACGGCCGGGTGTGGAGATGACGTACGTCGAGGAGACGCTGCTCGCGCTCGAGGAGGCGATCGACGAGGCGGGGCTCGTCGATCGTTGGCGCGCGTGGTCGCGGCGCTGATCGCCACGCCGGCGCGAACCCGCTCGCCGTCGGCCGCCGGCGAGGTATCGTCCGCTCGAGATGCGGCCCTCTGCGGACGTCGTGGTGATCGGCGGCGGGATCATGGGCCTCGGCGTCGCGTACCACCTCGCGAAGGACCACGGCGTCCGGCGCGTCACGGTCGTCGAGCGCGGGTACCTGTGCGGCGGCGCGAGCGGGCGCAACGGCGGCGGGGTGCGCGCGCAGTGGTCGACCGAGACGAACGTGAGGCTGATGCGCGAGGCGCTGACGCGGGCCGCCTCGTTCGCCGGCGAGATGAAGATCAACGTGTGGTTCCGTCGCGGCGGGTACCTGTTCCTCGCGCGGAGCGAGCAGCGTCGACGCGCGCTCGAGGAGAGCGTGCGCCTGCAGAACGCCCACGGCCTCTCGACGCGGATGCTCGACGTCGCCGACGCGCGCCGCGTGGTACCCGAGCTCGACACGACCGGCGTCGTCGCGGCGAGCTACAACCCCGACGACGCGGTCGTGTTCCCGTGGCCGTTCGTGTGGGGCTACGCCGAGGCCGCGAGGCGCCACGGCGTCGAGCTCGCGCTGCACACGCGGGTCACCGGCATCGACCTCGACGGCGGCGAGATCCGCCGCGTGCGGACCGACAA
The DNA here is from genome assembly GCA_020849655.1 of Polyangiaceae bacterium. Lineage (GTDB taxonomy): Bacteria > Myxococcota_A > Polyangia > Polyangiales > Polyangiaceae > JADLFU01. Next base: position 82,371 of record JADLFU010000008.1, read on the forward strand.
AGGAGACATCGAGACGGCGACGGTCGTCAACGCGGCGGGCGCCTGGTCGCCCGAGGTCGCGCGGATGGCGGGCGTCTCGCTGCCCAACCACCCGCACCGCCACGAGATCTGCTCGACCGAGCCGCTGAAGCCCTTCCTCGGGCCGCTCGTCGCCGATCTGTCGAACGGCCTGTACTTCAGCCAGTCGACCCGCGGCGAGATCGTCGGCGGCGTCTCCAACCCCGACGTGCCCGAGGGCCTCGACATGGGCTCGTCGCGCGATTTCCTCTCGCTGTACGCGCGCGCGCTCGTGCGCGCGTGCCCCGTGCTCGGCCGCGTGAAGGTGCTGCGCCAGTGGTCGGGCTGCTACGATCTGACGCCCGACGCGAACCCCATCCTCGGCGAGGTCGACGAGGTGCCGAGGTTCTTCCAGGTGTCCGGGTTCATGGGGCACGGGTTCATGATGGCGCCCGCCATCGCGCCCCGGCTCGCCGAGCACGTCGTGAAGGGCTCGAGCGATCCCATATTTTCGCAGTGGAACCTCCGGCGGTACCGCGAGGGCAGGCTGCTGTCGGAGTCGATGATCATCGGGTGATGGCCTGGCGCTCGCCACCGCAGAGGGCGCGGGTAGAGTGACGACCGCGATGTCAGCCAGCGGGGTCGTCGTGAGGATCGACGCCAGTCGCATCGTGGACTGGCCGTCCTTCCACGAGGTCTTCGCGCGCGCGCTCGGGTTCCCGGATTTCTACGGGCGGAACCTCGACGCGTGGAACGACTGCATGGCCTACCTCGACGATCCAGAGGCCGGCATGACCAGCGTCCACGTGCACCGCGGCGGCGTCGTGACGCTGCTCATCGACCACGCGAGCGAGCTCGCCGCCCGCTGCCCCGAGCAGTACGCGGCGCTCATCGAGTGCTCCTCGTTCGTGAACTGGCGTCGCCTCGATCAGGGAGCGCCTTCCGTGCTGGCGCTGGCGTTCTACGGGTAGGCCGACGTCGTCCCGTCACCGCACGAGCGCCGCGTACGTCTCCACCCAGCGGTCGACGATCCGCGCTGTCGAGTACACCTCCTCCACGCGCGCGAGCGCGAGCCTCCGGCGTCGCTCGCGCTCCTCGGGCTCATCCATCGCCCTCGCCATCGCCGCTGCCAGGCTCGCGGGATCGCCCGGCGTGGCCGCGAAGGCCACGCGGCCGCCGTCGATGACCTCGGCCAGGCTGCCGCCCGTCGTCGAGACGAGCGGCACGCCGAGCCCCATCGCCTCCAGCGCCACGAGGCCGAACCCCTCGCGCAGCGACGCCACAAGCATCGCGTCCGCCGATACGAACAATTCTACCAACGCCTCATGCGTCTGCGTGCCGAAGGAGCTGGTGTCGTCGAGGAGGCCGAGCGCGCGCCGCGTGGCCTCGATCTCGGCGTCGAGGGGCCCGGTGCCGACGAGGCAGAGGAACGGCCGGCGAGGGTGATCGCGCAGGGACGCGAGCGCCTGGAGCGCCACCATGTGCCCCTTCTCGTCCGTCGTGCGCCCCGCGAGCACGAACACGAAGCGCCCCTCGGGCGCGCCGAACGCCGCGCGCACCGCCTCGGCAGGACGCACGGCGGGGCGCGCGCCGACGGAGAAGGGGATCGGGATGACGTCGATCGGCGTGAGCCCCGTGTGCCGCTCGTAGCTGTCGGCGCCGGCGCGGGAGACGCTCGTCGCGCCGCTCATCGTCGCGCGCAGGATGAGCCCGTGCGCCGCGCGGCGCAGGCGCTTCGGCGCCGTGTCCGCCACCCAGTAGTCGTAGCCGACGTTGTGGAACGTGACGATCTTCCTCGGGCGGCCGCGCGGCGCGGGCAGGAGCGCGACCGCCAGCTCCGCGGGGAACAGGTGCGCGTGCACGACGTCGTAGCCGTAGCGCCGCTGCAGGGCGGCGAGCTTCGCCGCGCCGCGCACCACGTCGAGCTCGAACGACAGATCGAGCAGGTGCACCGGCACCCCCGCGCGCTCGAGCGTCTCCGCGTGCGAGTACGGCTCGCGCAGCGCGCACGCGTGCACGTCGACGCGACCGGCGAGCGCCGGCAGGAGGTTCACCAGCGCCTGCTCGGCCCCGCCCCGCCCGAGCGTCTCGATTACATGCAGCACGCGCGGCCTCGCGGCTCGGACCATGCCGCGGCGGTACCACGGGCCCGGCGCCGCGGCGCGCTCGCCCGAAACCACGACGAAACACCCCGCTCGATACCTTGGTAGCGTCACCAGCGATGGACCTCGACGACTACGATCTCGGTGGGTTCTACGACGAGCTGTTCGCCGACGTCGGCGCCGCGCGCCCGTGGACCCGCGCCGTCGTCGAGCGCCTGCGCGCGACGCCGCCCGAGGAGCTGCGACGCCGGCAGGCGGCCGCGGAGCGCGCGCTGCTCGATCTCGGCATCACCTTCAACGTCTACGGGGAGGAGCGCGGGACCGAGCGCATCTTCCCCTTCGACATCGTGCCGCGCGTCGTCCGCGCGTCGGAGTGGCAGACGATCGAGCGCGGCCTCGTGCAGCGCGTGCGCGCGCTCAACCTGTTCTTGAACGACATCTACGGCGACGCGCGCATCGTCGCGGACGGCGTCGTGCCGCGCGACCTGCTCGCGTCGGCGACGTCGTACCTCGCCCCGTGCGAGCGCCTGCGCCCGCCGAAGGGCGTCTATTGCCACGTCGTCGGCACCGATCTCGTGCGCGACGAGCGGGGCGCGCTGTACGTGCTCGAGGACAACCTGCGCTGCCCGTCGGGCGTCTCGTACGTGCTCGAGAACCGCGCGGTGATGAAGCGCACCTTCCCGCAGGTCTTCCAGCAGGCGCGGGTGCGCGGCGTCGACGAGTACCCGAGCAAGCTGCTCGCGACCCTGCGGGGCGTCGCGCCGCGCGGCGCGGGCGAGCCCAACGTCGTCTTGCTCACGCCGGGGGCGCACAACAGCGCGTACTACGAGCACGCGTTCCTCGCGCAGCAGATGGGCGTCGAGCTCGTCGAGGGGCGCGATCTCGTGGTGCGCGACGACCGCGTGTGGAGGCGCGACACGCGCGGGTTCACCGCGGTCGACGTCATCTACCGGCGCGTCGACGACACGTTCCTCGACCCTGACGCCTTCCGCCCCGACTCGATGCTCGGCGTCCGCGGCCTGCTCGGCGCGTTTCGCGCGGGGAACGTCGCCATCTGCAACGCGCCCGGCAACGGCGTCGCCGACGACAAGGTCATCTACGCGTTCGTGCCCGACATGATCCGCTACTACCTCTCGGAGGACGCGATCTTGCCCAACGTGCCGACGTACGTGTGCGCCCGCGAGCGCGATCTCGCGTACGTGGTCGACCACCTGGCGGAGCTCGTCGTGAAGGCCGCGAACGAGTCGGGCGGCTACGGCATGCTCGTCGGACCGCACGCGACCGCGGCGGAGCGCGACGAGTTCAAGGACAGGATCCGGGCGAACCCGCGCAACTACATCGCCCAGCCGATGCTCGGGCTCTCCCGCGCGCCGACGCTCGTCGACGGCAAGCTCGAGGGGCGCCACCTCGATCTGCGCCCGTACGTCCTGTACGGCGGCGACGACGTGTGGGTGCTGCCGGGCGGGCTCACGCGCGTCGCGCTCACGCGCGGCTCGATGGTCGTCAACTCGTCGCAGGGCGGCGGCAGCAAGGACACCTGGGTGCTCGCCGACGAGGAGGCAGAGCGATGCTGAGCCGCGTCGCGGAGTCGATCTTCTGGCTCAACCGCTGCATCGAGCGCGCCGACAACGTCGCGCGCATCGTCGACGTCTCCTCTCACCTCGCGCTCGACGGCGTGGGCGGGGCGTCGACGTGGGCCGCGCTCGTCGCGACGACCGGCGACGACGCGTGGTTCGCCGAGCGCTACGGCGAACCGACGCGCGAGCGCGTGCTGCGGTTCCTCGCGATCGATCGCGCGTACGCGAACTCGATCGTCTCCTGTCTCGCGATGGCCCGCGAGAACGCCCGCACCATCCGCGACCACCTCTCCTCCGAGGCGTGGGAGCACGTCAACCGCACCTGCCGCGAGGTCCACGAGGCGCCCGAGGAGCGGGTGCTCGACGCGCCGCACGTGTTCTTCGGCGCCGTGCGGCGCGCCGCCGCCACGTTCGTCGGCGTCGCGTACGTCACGCAGACGCACGACGAGGGCTGGCACTTCGGGCGGCTCGGGCGGCTGATGGAGCGCGCCGACAAGACCTCGCGCATCCTCGACGTCGCGTCGTACCTGCTGCCGAAGGGCCTCGAGGATCCCGAGATGCTCGACGAGGCGCCGTGGGCGGCGCTCCTGCGCTCGGCGAGCGCGCTCGAGATGTACCGGCAGCGGCACGGGCTCATCGCGCCGCGGCTCGTGGTCGAGCAGCTCGTGTGCGAGCGGAGGTTCCCGCGGTCGATGCGCTACTGCCTGACGAAGGCGAACCGCTCGCTGCACGCCATCACGGCGTCGCCGCTCGGCTCGGCCGGCACGAAGGCGGAGCGCGCGCTCGGCGAGCTCGCGTCGGAGCTCGAGTTCGTCACGTCGCGCGAGGTCGTCTCGCGCGGGCTGCACGAGTACATCGACGGGTTCCAGACGTCGCTCAACGCGGCGGGCGACGCGGTGTTCGAGACGTTCTTCGCGCTCGATCCGGGCGCGCCGCCGCCGCCGTCGACGCCGCGCGGCCACGATCAGTGACCGGTGGCGGCGCGACCTCGGGGACGCGGCGCTAGCGGAGCCCGAGCTCGAGCGCGATGACGAGCGACGGCAGCGCCACCGCGAGCAGCATCGCCGCGAGCCCCAGCCACGGCCCGCGCGTGGGCTGTCGTGCGGGCGACGTGACGCCCGCGGCGGCCGCGAGCGCCGCGAGCTCCTCCTCCTTCTCACGGCGAGCGGCGACGCCCGCCCGGTGCGCGCCGACGCTCGCGAAGACGCCGTACGGCAGGAGGAGCCCGAGCAGCGAGAGGTAGGTCGCCGCCGCGGGAGCCCACGACAGCTCGTACGCGCCGAGCTTGTGCCGCGCGCCGTCGAGCTGCTCGTCGGTCATCGTCGCCACGCCGTTGGTCGACGTGCGACAGAAATACTGCGGGCCGTTCGTGGAGTGCGAGCCGCCGCTGTGATGCCAGTACGTGTAGATGCGGAACGGCCCGCTGCACCCCTTGCAAGCGTAGGGACAGAGCAGCTCGCCCTGCACGCCGAGGAAGGGATCGGCGTCGAACGTGCAGCGCGGGATCGTCACCGCGACCAGGAGCAGCGCCGCGAGCAGCGGCAGCCCGAGGAACCTGCCGTCGGCCGCGCGCGCGCCGACGGGGACGGCGTCCCTCGCCGCGGCGGCGATCTCGACGAGGGCGCGTCGGCGCGCCGCGAGGGCGCGGGGGGCGAAGCCGAGATCGGCGAGGGCCGAGAGCGCGGGCGCGTCGCCGCCCTCTCCGCAGGCGGCCACGAGCGCGGCCTGCGCGAGATCGTCCCGGCCGAGCGCCTCGTGCGCGCCCGCGCGGAGCAGGCCGAGCGCGACCGCGTACTCGGCGACGATCGGCACGTCCCCGGCGCGCTCGCCGACGAGCTCGAGCACCTTCGAGGCGGCGCCCTCGGCGAGGCGCAGGCGCGCCGTGGCCTTCCTGTGCGCGCCGTCGAGCTCGAGCACCTCCGTCGACGGATCGCACTCGCCGAGCCACGCCGCGGCCGACGCGAGATCGCGATCGCGCACCGCCTCCGTCACCAGGCGACAGTGGATGAGGTGCCGGTGCCCGGCGTCGTCGAGCAGCTCGAGCGCCGTCTCGAGCGCCGCGCGCGCCGCGACGAGGTTGCGCTCGCGTCGCTCGGCCTCGGCGACGTGGAGGGCATACCACGCGAGGTCACGCTGCTCCGACGCCGCGCGCGCTCCGCCCGCTGAGCGCGCCTTCGCGTCCCGCCAGCCGTCGCGCAGCACGGCGAGCGAGGTGCCCCGCAGATCGCGCGGCGCGGTCGTCAGCGAGTAGGGGTTCGGGCTGATCGGGTGCTCCAGCTGCCCGGCCAGCCGCGAGCGTCGCGCGAGCTCCTCCGCCAGCGTCGGCAGCGCGCGCGGCGTCAGCGGTCGAGCCCGCGCCGCGAGCTCGTTCGTGGCGCCGCAGTACCGGCACGCGATCGCTCCCGCGCCGGTCGCCGCCACGGGCGCGCCGCACCGCGCGCACTCCCGCGTGCGCACCCCGACGTCGAACGAGGACGTGGACACGCGCGCGCCTGTCGCACCGCCGCGCCTGGGGGACAACGCGGCCGGATTGGGGGCGCGGGCCGCCTGCATCGCGTATGCTCCCTCGCCGTGCGATCGATCCCCGCGCTCTTCACCCTCGTCGCCGCGCTCGGGCTGTCGTCGGCCGCGTGCGTGAAGAAGCCCACGATGAAGCTCCGCGGCGCCGACATCGCCGGCATCCAGATCGGCTTCCCGGTGATCAACGTGAACATGGTCGCGGTGATGGACGTGACGAACCCGAACTCGTACGACGTCGCCATCCGGCGCGTGCGCGGGCAGGTCGTCTTCGCGAACCGCTACCCGCTGCCGGTCGACTTCCAGGCGCAGGGCAACGGCCTCTGGCTGCCGTCGGGCCAGACGACGCGCGTCGGCGTGCCCATCACCATCCCGCTCGCGCTCGGCTTCACGCTGCTCAACGAGGCCGCCCAGGCGCCCGTGATCCCGTTCCGCTTCCAGGGCAAGGCCGACGTCACGGGCACCCGCACGCTGCAGCTCGAGAAGGACGACTACGCGATCGACGAGACGGGGGTCATCACCCGCCAGCAGCTCGTCGGCGCGCTGCCGGGCGCGCACTAGGCGCGTGTCGATTGTCTGCTAACCTCGCGCTCCCGGCGCGATGGCTCACCACAAGCTTCACCTCGAGAGGGGGCAGCCTCGCGTCGAGCGGCGCTCCGTGGAGATCGACGACACGGCGCTCTTGCTCGCGCTCGTCGGGCCGCAGGGCGTGCGGCTCCGCGAGCTGTCGGACGCGTGCGGCGTCGAGGTCGGCCAGCGCGGCACGAGCGTGCTGCTCGCGGGCGATCCGGCGGGCGTCGCCGTCGCCGAGCGGTTCGTCCGCGACACCTGCACGCTGCTGCGCGAGGGCGTCGGCGGCCCGATCGACGTGCACCGCAGCGTCGCGACGCTGAAGGGCGATCCGTCGCTGCGCCTCCGCGATCTCGTCGACGACGCCGTGGTCGTCAGCGCGCCGTCGCGCACCATCGTCCCGAAGGGCCTCGCGCAGCGCAGGTACGTCCAGGCGATCCGCAGCCACGATCTGTCGTTCGGCGTCGGCCCCGCGGGCACCGGCAAGACGTACCTCGCGATGGCGGTCGCGGTCGCCGAGCTCGTGGAGCGCAGGGTCAAGCGCATCGTGCTCACGCGCCCCGCGGTCGAGGCGGGCGAGAAGCTCGGGTTCCTCCCCGGCGACATGGCCGACAAGGTCGATCCGTACCTGCGCCCGCTCTACGACGCCTTGCACGACATGATGGACGTCGAGCGCGCGGACGCGCTCGTCGCGCGCGGGCACGTGGAGGTCGCGCCGCTCGCGTTCATGCGCGGCCGCACGCTCTCCGACGCGTTCGTCATCCTCGACGAGGCCCAGAACACCACGAGCGAGCAGATGCGCATGTTCCTCACCCGCATCGGCCAGGGGACGCGCGCGGTCGTCACCGGCGACGTCACGCAGATCGATCTGCCGCGCGGGCAGCGGAGCGGCCTCGCCGAGGCCGTCGAGATCCTGCGCGGGGTCGAGGGCGTCGGCGTGACGTGGTTCGCCGACGGCGACATCGTGCGCCACCCGCTGGTCGCGCGCATCGTGCGCGCCTACGAGGCCCGCGATCAGGAGCGCCGCGATGCCTGACGATCAGCGCGACGTCGCCGGCACGAGCTCCGAGATCGCGCGCGTCGCGGGGCTGCTCGCGGGCGACGCGCGCTTCGCGAGCTACCAGGTCAGCCGCCCGCACCCGCTGCTCGTCGTCGTGCGCGAGGCCGACAGGGTCGTGCTGCTCGCGACGGCCGACGTGTGGGACCACGGGCGCGATCTGTTGCGCCCCTACGGCGCGAAGATCGCCGAGGGCGACGCGGCGCTCGTGCTCCTCGGCACCCCGCGCGACCCCGATCTCGCGGGCGCGCGTGGCCGGGGGCTCGCCGCGCTCGTGCCGCCGGGCGCCGGGCCAGAGGAGCTCTTCGTCGCGGTGGCCGCCGCGCTCGACCTGCTCGAGGCCCGCGCGCGCGCCGAGAGCCGCGGCAAGTGGCTCAACCGATACCGCTACGAGCTCGGCGAGCTCATCGAGATCTCGCGCGCGCTCACCACCGAGCGCGAGATCGACAAGCTCCTCGGGCTCATCCTCGAGAAGGCGCGGTTCATCACGGGGGCCGACGCCGGCAGCATCTACGTCGTAGAGGGCGACGATCCCGATCCCGCGCGCAAGCTGCTCAGGTTCAAGCTCAGCCAGAACGAGTCGGTGAAGTTCGACTCGCGCGAGTTCACCGTCCCCATCAGCCCGCGCAGCATCTCGGGCGCCGCGGCGCTGTCGAAGAGCCTGATCAGCCTCGCCGACGTCTACGAGCTGCCCGCCGGCGCGCCGTACTCCTTCGACCACAGGTTCGACGAGAAGATCGGCTACCGCACGCGCTCGATGCTGACGGCGCCGCTCATCGACAAGCAGGGCGACGTCATCGGTGTCTTGCAGCTCATCAACAAGAAGCGCGATCCGAAGCGCCGCCTCGCCTCGCGCGACGACGTCGAGGACAACGTCGTGCCGTTCGACGAGCGCAGCCAGGAGCTGCTGACGACGCTCGCGTCGAACGCCGGCATCGCGCTCGAGAACGCGCTCCTCTACGCCGAGATCCGCGGCCTCTTCGAGGGGTTCGTGACGGCGAGCGTCTCGGCGATCGAGCAGCGCGACCCGACGACGAGCGGCCACTCGCGCCGCGTCGCCGATCTCCCCGTCGGGCTCGCGCGCGCCGTCGAGCGCGTCGAGACCGGCCCGTACCGCGATCTGGTGTTTCGCCCCGACGATCTGCGCGAGATCGAGATAGCGTCGCTCTTGCACGACTTCGGCAAGATCGGCGTCCGCGAGGAGGTGCTCGTCAAGGCGAAGAAGCTCTACCCGTGGGAGAGCGACGCCATCCGCGGGCGCATCGACTTCGCCATCCGCACGCTCGAGGTCGAGATCCTCTCGCGCAAGCTGCGCGCGATGGAGCGCGGCGCACGCGGCGACGACCTGCTCGCGTTCGACGAGGAGCTGCGCCAGCGCACGGCCGAGCTCGAGGAGGCGTGGACCACGATCGCGTCGGCGAACGAGCCCACCATCCTGAAGAGCGGCGACTTCGCGCGGATCGAGGCCGTCGCGCGCGACGCGTACACCGATCTGCGCGGCAACATGCACCCGCTGCTCACGAAGGGCGAGCTCGCGAGCCTCTCGGTCGCGAAGGGCTCGCTGACGAACGAGGAGATCGACCAGATCCGCTCGCACGTCGTGCACACCTACAATTTTCTGCGCACGATCCCGTGGAGCAAGGAGTTCCGCCGGGTGCCGCTCATCGCCGGCGCGCACCACGAGCGCCTGAACGGCACCGGCTACCCGAGCCACCTGCGCGCCGAGGAGATCCCCGTGCAGTCGAAGATGATGAGCATCTCGGACATCTTCGACGCGCTGACGGCCTCCGATCGCCCCTACAAGAAGGCCGTGCCGCTCGACAAGGCGCTCGACATCCTCGGCTTCGAGGTGAAGGACCAGCACGTCGACGCGGAGCTGTTCCGCATCTTCAAGGAGGCCCGGGTGTGGGAGGGCGCGCTGTGAAGAGGGGTCCAATCTTGCGGCTGCACCGGGCGATGCGTCGGTCGGCCTCCTCGAAATACTCTGGGTATTCCTGCGTCGGCCTCCCTGGCCTCACCCGGTTCGCTCGCAGTCTTGGACACCTCTCGAGCGCCGATTCCGCCGCTCGCCGCGCCTTTCCCGGCTAGGTTGCGCGCCCATGTTGACGTCGATCGAGCAGCGCGTGGTCGTCGCCGCGTCCGACGCGATGTTCCCCCGTGGCGGCGCGATCGCGCAGTCGGGCAGCGACGCGGGCGTGCTCGCGTATTTCGAGGGCATGCTCGGCGAGATGTCGCCGAAGAACCGCGCGCTCGTGCGGCTGCTGCTCGTGTTCATCCAGCTCGCGCCCCCGGTGTTCTTCCTGCGCGCGCCCTTCACCTGGCAGGGCGACGAGGCGCGCGTCGCCACGCTCGAGTCCCTCGCGACGAGCGAGATCTACTTCCTGCGCATCACGTTCCAGAGCCTGCGCACGCTCATCTCGATCGCGTACCTCGCGGACGCCGACGTCGCGGCGCAGGTCGGCGCGGCGCCGAACCTCTCTCCGTTCGAGGGGCGCGCGTGAGCCACCCGCACGACGGCGTCCTCGGGTTCTCCGATCACAAGGCTGACATTCGGCTCTCGGCCGACGCGGTCGTCGTCGGCTCCGGGCCGGGCGGGGCCGTCGCGGCGCGCGAGCTCGCCGTGCGCGGGCTCGACGTCATCCTCGTCGAGGAGGGCCCCGCGTTCTCCACGGCCGACTTCCGCGTCGAGGCGGGCGCGACGATGCGCCGCGTGTTCCGCGAGTCGTGCACCCGCGTGATGCAGGGCAACGGGTTCTTCCCCACGATGCAGGCGATCGGGCTCGGCGGCGGCTCGCTCGTCAACTCGGCCATCAGCATCCGCGCGCCGGGCTGGGCGCTCGACAAGTGGGCGAGCGAGCACGACACGCCCCAGCTCGGCGCCGGCTCGCTCGACGACGACTACGCGGCGGTCGAGGAGGTCTTCGGCGTCGGCCCGACGCCCGACGCCGTGATGGGCGAGCGCAACCTCGTGTTCAAGCGCGGGTGCGACGCGCTCGGCATCTCGAGCGAGCCGACGCCGCGCAACGTGCGCGGTTGCAAGGGCTCGGCCGAGTGCTTCACCGGGTGTCGCAACGGCGCGAAGCAGTCGGCCGACGTCGCGTGCGTCCCCGACGTCGTCTCGCGCGGCGGGCGCGTGCTCACCTCCGTGCGCGTCGACGGCGTGAAGCGCGACGGCGCCCGCGCGACCGGCGTCGTCGGCTGGGTGGTCGAGCCGTTCACCGGCAGGCGCGCGCACCGGGTCGAGATCGACGCGCCCGTCGTCGTGCTCGCGGCGGGCTGCATGGCGACGCCGCTCATCATGAGGCGCAGCGGGCTCGGCGTGTCCAACGGTCACGCGGGGCGGCACCTGCGCGCGCACCCGGGCCTCGCCGTGTGTGCCTTGTTCGATCACGTGATCAACCCGTTCGAGGGCGCGACGCAGGGCTACCACAGCCTGCATTTCCTCGAGCAGGGCATGAAGCTCGAGGTGCTCTGGGGGCCGCCCGCGATCCTGGCGGTGCGGTTCCCGGGGTTCGGCGAGCCGCTGAAGCGGCACCTCGTCGCGTTCGACAGGATGGCGCCGTTCGACGTGTTCACCCACGCCCCGCACTCGGAGGGCGAGGTGCGCGCCGCTCCCTTCGGCGACGATCCGGTGATCAGCTACCACCTCGACGACCGCGACGCCGGGACGCTGCAGCGCGGGCTCGTCATCCTCTCCGAGATCGCGTTCGCCGCGGGCGCGCGCGCCGTGTTGCCGGGCGTGCACGGCGTGCCCGACCCCATCACTCGCGATCAGCTCCACCTGCTGCGCGACGCGCGCGTGACGGCGAAGGAGGTCACCGCCGGCGCGAACCACGTCTTCGGGACGACGCGCATGGGCCAGAACCCCCGCAACAGCGTCTGCGACGAGTGGGGGCGCGTGCACGACGCGCGCGGGCTGTACGTGGCGGACACCGGCACCTTCCCCGGCTCGCCCGCGGTCAACCCGATGCTCACGTGCATGGCGCTCGCGCGGCGCACCGCCCGCCGCGTCGCCGACGACCGCTGATGGGCCTGCTCGCGCGGATCCGGTCTCGCCGGGAGGCCAAGCTCCTCGAGCCCGTCCTCACGCTCGCGAACCCCAAGGCGCCGCTCGTCGATCGGATGGAGTGGCTCGCGGATCTGCTGTCGTGGGTGCGCGGCTCCGTGCTCACCGGCGGCCGACCGATCGTGCGCGTGAAGTTCCTGCTCGGACGCCTCGAGCGCAACGAGGACGAGCGCGCGCGGGTGACGGCGACGATCGCCGCGCTCATCGACGAGGTGCGCGCGGTCGATCTGCTCGCGTCGTCCGGCGTGCCGTCGCGGTTCGACTTCGTCGGCGAGATCATCCTGCGCGCGCACCGGGCGCTCTTGCCGACGGCGCTCGTCGCCGACGATTTCGCCGCCGTGCTGTCGGTGCTGTTGCCGTCCGAGGCCGACGCCGAGTGGATCGAGGCGCTCGACGACGCGACGCTCGCGCGGGTCCGCGCGCTCCTCGACGACCGGAGCGTCGCCTTGCTCGACCGCAACGCGAGCGACGCCGTCCGCGTGCTCGCCGCGCTCTCGGAGGCCGAGTCGCTCGACGGCGAGGTGCGCGAGCGCCTCGGTGACGCCTCGGCCGTCGAGCCGCTCTCCATCGAGGTGGGCCGCGCCACGACGGAGCGCCACGATCCGACGCCCGCCGTCCAGTCGCTCCGCGCGAAGGTCGTCACCGCGATCGCCGCGCTCGACGAGGAGGGCGCGAGCATCGATCTCACCTACCGCCTAGACCACCTCCTCGCGCGGCTGGATCGCCTGCTCCTGCTCTTGCCGGCGGTGCTGCACGACCAGGTGTTCGATCCGCGCAAGGTGCTCGCGACCATCGTCCGCGAGGGCATCGAGGAGCGCCGCCTCGGCGGGTTGTTCAGGCGGAGCACGCACCTGCTCGCGCGCAAGGTGGTCGATCACAGCGCCGAGGTCGGCAAGCACTACATCGCGACGGGCCGCGCCGAGTACATGCACATGCTGCGCGCGGCGATGGGCGGCGGCGTCGTGATGGGCGTCGCCACCGTCGTGAAGCTCAAGATCGCGGCGCTCCACCTGCCCACCATCTACGACGGGATCGTCGCGGGGCTGAACTACGCGGCGGCGTTCCTCGTGGTGCAGGCGCTCGGGTTCTCGGTCGCGACGAAGCAGCCCGCGAGCACCGCGCCCGCCCTCGCCGCGTCGCTCGCCGAGGACGACGCGCCGAGGCGATTCGCGACCGAGGTCGCGCGCATCATCCGCTCGCAGGTCGCGGCCATCTTCGGCAACGTGCTGCTCGTGCCGCCGACGGCCGTCGCGCTCGACCTGCTCCATCACCTCGCCTTCGGCACGCACGCCGCGTCGCACGAGAAGGCAGAGGCGTCGGTCGCGTCGCTCACGCTGCTCGGGCCGACCCCCATCTACGCGGCGTTCACCGGCATCCTCCTGTGGTTGACGGCGATGCTCTCGGGCACGGTCGCCAACTGGCTCGCGTTCAACAAGGTGCGGCGCGGGCTCGCGACGAGCCGCACGCTCCGCCACGTGCTCGGCGCCGCGCGCGCGCCCGTCATCGCCGAGCGGCTGGTCGGGGCGGCGCCCGCGGCGGCGGGCAACGCGTTCCTCGGGATGATGCTCGGCGTGCTGCCGGCGGTGATGCTCGTGTTCCACCTGCCGATCGACATCCGCCACGTGACCGTGAGCTCCGGCATGGTGTCGGTCGCCGCGGCGGCCTTGCCCCCGACCCGCGAGACGCTGGTCCTCGTCGGGCTCGCAGCGGCGGGGACGGCGACCGTCGGCGTGCTCAACGTCGCGTCGAGCTTCGCGCTCGCGCTCGCGGTGGCGCTGCGCGCGCGCCCCGTCCGCGCGCCGGCGCGGGAGCTCGTCGCCGCGGTGGCGCGGCAGTTCAGGCGGCACACGCGCGATTTCTTCCTGCCGCCCCGCGAGTGACCGGCGCCGACCTGGCGAGGGTGGTCAGCGCAGGCGGGCGAGGGTACGCCTGGCTGATGCGCCGAATCGCCGTCGCCTGCGCCGCGCTGCTCGCGCCGTCCGCCGCCTCCGCCGCCGAGCTGCCGTTCCACAGGTCGACGCTCGACAACGGCCTCACGCTCATCGTGCACGAGGACAGGAGCGTGCCGGTCGCGGCGGTGAACCTCGTCGTGCGCGTCGGCTCGCGCGACGAGGAGCGCGGCAAGACGGGCTTCGCGCACCTGTTCGAGCACCTGATGTTCATGGGCACGCGGCGCGTGCCGCCGAAGATGTTCGACGCGTGGATGGAGGCCGCCGGCGGCTCGAACAACGCGTGGACGAGCGCGGATCTCACCGACTACCACGAGACGGCGCCGCCCGGCGCGCTCGGCCTGTTGCTCTACCTCGAGGCCGACCGGCTCGAGGTGCTCGGTCGCGAGATCGATCAGGCGAAGCTCGATCTCCAGCGCGACGTCGTCCGCAACGAGCGCCGGCAGCAGATCGAGAACGTCCCGTACGGCAAGGTAGAGCTGCGCCTGCCAGAGCTCCTGTACCCGGCGGGGCACCCGTACCACCACCCCGTCATCGGCTCGCACGAGGATCTCGAGGCGGCGACCGTCGCCGACGTGCGGCGCTTCTTCGCGACCCACTACGCGGCGGCGAACGTGTCGCTGGTGGTCGCCGGAGACGTCCGCGTGGACGAGGTGCGCGCGCAGGTCGAGCGGCTGTTCGGGCGGCTGCCGGGCGGCGCGCGGCCCGCAAGAGCACGCGCCGGCGAGGTGCCGAGGCTGCCCTCCCAGGTGAGAGAGACGCTGGAGGACAAGGTCGAGCTCGCGAAGCTGACGGTCGCGTACCACACGCCCGCGCACTTCGCCCCGGACGACGCCGAGCTCGATCTGTTCGCCAGCGTCGCGTGCTCGGGCAAGGCGAGCCGGCTCTACAGGGCGCTCGTCGTCGATCGGCCGCTCGCGCAGAGCGTCGACTGCAGCCAGCAGTCCGCGCAGCTCTCCAGCGTGTTTCAGCTCGAGATCGTGGCCCGCGCCGGGGTGTCGCTCGGCGAGGTGGAGGCCGCGCTCGACAGCGCGCTGCGGGGCGCGATCGACGCGCCGCCGTCGGCCGCGGAGCTGCGCCGCGCGAGGAGCCAGTACGAGCACGCCTTCGTCGCGAGGCTGGAGGCGCCCGCCGCCCGCGCGAAGCTGCTGAACCTCTACGAGGTCGAGCTAGGCGATCCGGGCTCGCTCGACCGCGATCTCGCGCGCTACCGCGACGCCACACGAGAGGGCGTAGCGCGCGCCGCCCGCACATGGCTCGGTGTCAGCGGCCGCGTCGTGCTCGGCGTCGTCCCCGCGAAGGGACGTGCCAAGTGAAGCGCGCCCGCGCGTTTTGCAAAGTGAAGCTCGGCGCGCCGCTGACCTCGCTGGCCGCGCTGGCCGCGTGCGGCGGCGCGCCCGAGCCCATCCTCGTGCCCCCGCCGCCGGAGCCTGCGCCCGTCGCCAGCGCGGGGGTCGCCGCGCCCGAGGACTCGCTCGGCCCGCGCCCCGCGGTGCCGCCAGCGGCGCCGCCGTCGGTGCCCACCCCCGAGGTGCTCGACGGCCCCGGCGGGTCGAAGATCTGGCTGCTGTCGCGCCCCGGGCTGCCGCTCGTGTCGATCGCGGCGGTGTCGCGGCGGGGCGCCTCGTCGGACCCGGCCGGCAAGGTGGGGGTCGCGGCGCTGACGGCGGAGATGCTCGAGCAGGGCGCGGGCAAGCTGGACGCCGTCGCGTTCACCGCGGCGCTCGAGGAGCAGGGCGCGCGGCTCTCGTCGTCGGCGTCGCGCGACGCGTCGGTGGTCTCGGCGCACATGCTCGCCGATCGGTTCCCGAAGGTGGTCGCGCTCCTCTGCGACGCCGTCGCGCGGCCGCGGCTCGCGCAGGCGGATTTTGCCCGCACGCACGCGCTCTTCGTCAACGACGTGCGCGCCCGCGGCGACGATCCGGGGCGCGTCGCGGCGCTCGTCACCGACGCCGCCCTCTTCGGCGTCGACTCGCCGCTCGGGCGCCCGATCGAGGGCACGGTCGCCTCCGCGCAGTCGCTGACCCGCGCCGACGTCGTCGCGGCGCACCGCGCGGTGTGGGCGCCGGAGCAGGTCACGTTCGTGGTCGTGGGAGACGTGACGACAGCGGCCGTGCAGGCCGCGCTGACGGCGGGCCTCGAGGGCTGGGCGCGCGCGAAGGCGAGCCCGGAGCCCGCGGCCGCCGCCGCCCTGCCGACGCCGCCGCGCGTCGTCGCGGTCGCGCGAGAGGACGCCCCGCAGGTGGTGATGACGGTCGCTCGCCGCTCGCTCGGCCCGCGTGACGAGGGGCGCGCGGCGCTGGAGCTCGTGGCGCTGACGCTGGGCGGCAGCTTCACGTCGCGGCTCAACCAGACCCTCCGCGAGGACCACGGCTGGACGTACGGCGCGCGGGCGCGGCTCGCGGCGCGACGGGCGGGCGGCGCGTTCGTCGCGCGCGCCTCGATCCGCGCGGACGCCCTCGGCGACGCGCTGAGAGAGACCCGTCGGGTGCTCGACCAGATGGCCGAGGACGGCCCGACCGCCGCCGAGATCGACAAGGCGAAGGCGCTGTCGCGCGGGGAGACGGTCGACACCCTCGCGTCGCGCGCGCACACCCTCTCGGCGCTCGTTGGTTTTGTTGCGCTTGATTTGCCGCCCGACACCCTCGGCCGAGACGCCGCGCGCCAGGGAGGCGCGACGCCGGAGGTCCTGCGAGCGCTGGCGAAGCAGGTCTCCTCGGCCGGTGCGACCATCGTGCTGGTAGGCCCGTCGGCGGCCATCGACGCCGCGGTCCAGGCGAACGCCCTCGGCGCAGTGGAGCGCCGTGACGCCGACGGGCGCCCGATCGCGGCGCGTTGATGGGGCGGCGATGTCGTGGAGAGACGGAGGCGCGGCGTGCGCCCGGCAGCGCACGACCGAGAGGGGCACCTGGTGAGGACGCTGTTCGAGCTCGACGACGACGTCGCGCTCGCGCCGGGCGCGTGGTGGCTCCGCGGCTTCGCCCGCGCGATGGCTGGCACGCTGCTCGCCGAGATCGACCAGCTCGCGGCGGCCGCGCCGTTTCG
Organism: Polyangiaceae bacterium; assembly: GCA_020849655.1. Lineage (GTDB taxonomy): Bacteria > Myxococcota_A > Polyangia > Polyangiales > Polyangiaceae > JADLFU01. Next base: position 99,251 of record JADLFU010000008.1, read on the forward strand.
ACACATGACCACGCCCGGCGGCAAGCTGATGTCGGCGGCGATGACCAGCGCGGGCGCGCTCGGCTGGGTCTCCGACAGGGCCGGCTACCGCTACTCACCCGTCGATCCGCGCTCGGGCGCGCCGTGGCCCCCGATGCCTGACCCGTTCGCCCTGCTGGCGGGGCGCGCGGCCGAGCGCGCAGGGTATGCCGCGTTCGTCCCGGACTCGTGCCTCGTCAACCTGTACGAGCAGGGCGCGAGGATGGGTGTGCACCAGGACCGCGACGAGCGCGATCTCTCGCACCCGATCGTCTCGGTGTCGCTCGGCGCGAGCGCGCGGTTCACCTTCGGGCCCGCGCGGGGCGCGACGGGCGGCCTCGCCGTCGAGCTGTCGCACGGGGACGTCGTCGTGTGGGGCGGCGCCTCGCGCCTGTACTTTCACGCTGTCACGCGCGTGCGCGACGACGCCCCGCGCAGGCTGAACCTCACGCTCCGCCGCGCGGGGTGAGCGCCATCACCGCACCGACGGCGGCCCGCTCTTCGGCGGGCGGCTGCGCTCCGGCGGCGGCCCGGGATCGCCGAGCTCGCTCATCGTCTCCTTGATCATCCAGTCGACGACGTCCTTGGGATCCTGGCGCTGCTTGAAGATCTCGACCTGCCGATCGGCGCTCGTGCCCTCGTCGAGGATGCGCTTGATCTTCGCCACCTCGTCGACGGTGCCCAGCTTCTCGGCGGCGTCGCTGACGAAGTCGATGAGCTCGAGGATGAGGTCGCGGCAGGGGACCTCGCGCTCCTTGCCGAAGTCGATGAGCTTGCCGTTGATGCCGTAGCGCACCGCGCGCCACTTGTTCTCCTCCAGCAGGCTCCGGGAGTACGGACGCCACTGGACGTTGGCGCGACGCAACAGGTAGAGCTTCACCATCAGCGCCTGGACGAGCGCCACCACGGCGATCGTGTGGTTCATGTTGGTGGGCATGTCACACACGCGGATCTCCACCGTCTCGAAGAACGGGTGGACGCGCACGTCCCACCAGATCTTCTTGCCGTTGTCGACGCAGCCCGTCTTCACCAGCGTGGCGACGAAGCGCGTGAACTCCGAGTACGTGGCGAACTCGTCCGGGATGCCGGTGCGGGGGAACCGCTTGAAGATCTCGCTGCGGATGGACGCGAGCCCCGTGTGCCGCCCGAGCCAGAACGGGCTCGACGTCGTCAGCGCGAGCAGGTGCGGCAAGAAGTAGCGGACCTGGTTCGCGAGGGCGACCGCGTCCTCCTTGTCGGCGATGCCGACGTGCACATGCAGACCGAAGATGAGGTTCGCGCGGGCGACGTCCTGCAGATCCTCGACGAGGCCGTGGTAGCGCTCGTGATCGGTGATGTCCTGCGCCTTCCAGTCGGAGAACGGGTGCGTGCTGCCCGCGACGACGCGCAGCCCGCCGTTCTCGGCGAGCTTGGACAGCTCCTTGCGGAGGAACACGAGCTCGCGCCGCACCTCGTCGACGCTCCGGCAGATGCTCGTGCCGACCTCGACCATCGACTGGTGCATCTCCGCGCGCACGCGCTCGCGGAGCACGCTCTTGCCGTCCTCGAGCAGGCGGCTCACGTACGAGCGCAGCTCGCGCGTCTCGGGGTGGACGATCTGGTACTCCTCCTCGATGCCGAGCGTGAACTGACCCTCGTACATAAGCCCTCCACCGTCGTCGCGCGGCGCCCGGGCTCGTCCCCGCCGATCATCCGGTACCCCTGCCCGACGAGCCCGCGCTGGGCGTGGGTCCACAGGTACGCGTGCGCGGCGCCGGGGCGCTCGGTGCTGGGCGCTGTCCGCGCCTCGCGCTCGCGCGCCGCCTTCATCGCGAAGCGCACCATCTCGTCGACGCACAGCTCCCAGTACGGATCGCCGAGGCTCCAGCGGTACATGTCGGGCGCGGGGTTGGTGAAGTCGATCGCGTACGGGACGCCGTCGCGCACCGCGAACTCGACCGAGTTCATGTCGTAGCCGAGCGCCTCGTTGATGGCGTAGGCGTCCTCGACGATGCGCCGCTCGAGCGCGTCCGGGAGGAACTTGCCCTTCTTCACGTACTGGCGGTGCTTCGGATCGTACTTGATCGGCAGCACCATCTCGCGGCCGATGCACAGGCAGCGCACGTACTCGTCGAAGTCGATGAACTCCTGCAGCGTCATCGCGAGCTGACCCGACTCGTTGTACGCCGTGAGCAGCTGGCGCATGTCGTCGACCTTGGTGACGTTCTTCCAGCCGCCGCCGTCCGCGGGCTTCAAGATGGCGGGGAACTTGATGTAGTCGGCGATCGCCTCCCAATCGAGCGGGAAGATGAGGTTGCGCAGCGACTTCTTCTTGTCGATCGCGGCGATGTAGTCCTGCTGGGGCAAGAGCAGCGTCCGCGGGACGGCGACGCCGAGCTTCGACGCGAGCGAGAACCCGAAGAACTTGTCGTCGGCCGCCCACCACAGCGGATCGTTGATCACGTACGTGCCGGCGAGCTTCGCGGCCTTCAGGAAGAAGCGGTAGTACGGCACCTCGTGCGAGAGGCGGTCGACGATCACGTCGTAGAACCTGTCGAGGCGCTCCGGCACGCCGCCGAGCTTCACGAGCTCCGCGTGGAACTCCGGGTGCTGGTTCACCTTCTCGATGAATGCCGCCGGGAAGTCGTCTTCCATCCCGACGATGAGGCCGATTCGGTAGGTCATGGGTGAGGCCACGTTACGTGAAATCTGGGGCCCGAGATCGGCGCAATTCGGGCCGATGCCGGCCGAGTGTTGCTGACGGGGCAACATGTGGAAACGGGCGCGCGGGGCGGGCTAGGCTCCGGCCCCGTGGGAGCACTCGACGAGCCCGTCGGCGCGGAGACGCACGACACCGCGCCGCTGCCGTCGACGTCGCGGGCGCCGAGAGGGCGCGACCTCGGCGCGGGCGACTTGATCGCCGGCAAGTATCGCCTGGGGGAGCGACTCGGCGCCGGCGGCATGGGCGTCGTGTTTCGCGCGACCCACCTCCGCCTCGGCACCGAGGTCGCGGTGAAGCTGCTCGCGCGGGGGCGCGACGCAGCGGTCGGGCGGGCGAGGTTGCTTCGGGAGGCGCGCGCGCTCTCGTCGCTCTCCTCGCCGTACGTGGTGCGGATGTTCGACGCGGACGTGCTGCCGGACGGGCGTGCGTTCCTCGTGCTCGAGCTGGTCGACGGCCCGTCGCTCGCGACAGTGCTCGCCGAGGGAGGACGCCTGCCAGGCGCTGTGGCGCGCAGGCTGATCGTCGAGCTGGCGACGGCGCTCGCGGACGCGCACGCGCTCGGCCTCGTGCACCGCGACGTGAAGCCGTCCAACATCCTCTTGCGGCGCGAGCGAGGCGAGCTCCGCGTGAAGCTCGCCGACTTCGGGATCGTGCGCGCGCCCGGGCTCGCCGGCGACGCGACGCTCACGGGAGGGGGCCTCGTCGGCTCGCCGCACTTCGTCGCGCCGGAGCAGATCCGCGCGCCGAAGGAGGTCGACGCGCGGGCCGATCTCTTCTCGCTCGGCGCGACGGCCTACCTGATGGTGACCGGGAGGCTCCCGTTCGACGGCGACGGATCGGCGGCGGTGGTCGCGGCGATCGTCGCCGACGAGCCCGTGCCCGTCACCCGCCTCGCGCCCCACGCCCCGCGCGACCTCGTCACGGTGATCGAGCGCTGCCTGCAGAAGCGGCCAGAGCTGCGCCCCGCGTCGGCGCGCGAGGTGCTCGCGCTGCTCGCGGACGAGCACGAGCCGGCCCCGGTCACACGCCGCGCCGTTGGCACCGGGCGACGAGCCTCCGCGGGGATCGCCGCCGCCCTCGCGCTCTCCGGCGCGGTCTCCGTGTGGGGATTGTCGCGAACGACCTCGGGCGCCGCGCCGGCCGCGGGTCCCCCGTCTGCTCCCGCCGTCCCCGCGGCGTCGCCTCCCGCGCCGCGCGGCGAGGGCTCGACCCCGCCGGACGCACCCGCGCGCCAGGCGAGCGCCGCGAGCCCCGATGCGCGCGCGCCTGCGCCGGTCCCGCGGCGCGGCCTCGCCGCGAAGCCCGGAGCCGCGTCGACCTCGCCGCCCGCGGGGCCCGCGCCCGAGCAGAGCGCGGCGGCGGTCGGCGCATCACCCCTCGACGAGCATGATCTCACGGGCTGGCGCCGCAGGTTACGCGATGGCGGCGGTGTGGCTCTCGTCGGCGCTCGCGAGCGGCGCGCCTGACGACGAGGCCCGCGCCGAGGCGCTCTTCGGCGAC